>CAYMND010000097.1:0-8482 GCA_964391685.1 uncultured Clostridia bacterium
CGAAAGAATCGGTACGATAACTCGGATGCCGGTGTCATAATTGGGATATAAATGCGGATTGACAAGAGTGCTTTTGGGGTCAACGTCTCGGATCGTCAAAGCGACAAGTGCGAATTTTCCCTGGAGCAGAACCGGCATCAGTAGGTTTTCAGCAGTTTGATTCTGCGCTGCAGCTACCGGTGATGCAAATAGTACTGGAATCAAAGAAAATAGCACAACCAACATTGTCAAATCGCGTTTCATTCTGGCCTCCTTTCTGCTGATCGATTGTTGTTTCGACAACCAGCTTGATCAACATGAAAAGAGTGCCATTAGGGCTTGGTTCACTACAACCAGATATGTTCCAAAATCTTTCGATAATGTTTCATTTTCAGTCTGATTCATTTCTCAGCGCACTGACAAAGTTCTTTTTTTCTGTTATATCATCAGTTTACATCATTGCTTTGCCAACAAGGATGATATACTGACAAAATAGATATGCAATATGAAGCGCTTTCCCTGCTGTTGATCTCCTCCTTCTCGATTTATCAATATGTTATATGGATTTCGGGAAGCGAGCCACCAGAGATGTTCTGAAAAATATCAAATATGTTTCAGAAACCACTGGATTTATTGGTTTTTTTTATCTCGGTTTCTTCCAGAAAGGTATTGTGAAGGATTGATGCCGAATTTTTGTTTGAAGCATTCACTGAAATATGCGGGATTGGTGAAGCCGACAGCCATGGAGATCTCGGTAACGTTGCCATGCCCTTTTTCCAGGAACTGTGCCGCACGTGCCATGCGGAACGAACGCAAAAACTGAGAAGGGGGCTCACCAGTCAGTGCCAGTAGCTTGCGGTAGAGGGTTGTACGGCCCATGAGAAGTTTCTGTTGCAGGGCTTCAACATGAAAGAGGGGATCGCTGTAGTGGGTCTCCAGGATTTCTGCGACTTCACGAAGGAATTGCTCGTCAGTGGAGTTGACCTCGATTTCCTGGGGTTCAGTCAGTAGATGACGACGCAGAATCTTCTGCAGATCTCGACGGAGTTTGATCAAATTGCCGATACGGGCCAGTAGAAGCGTCGGTCGGAACGGTTTGGTGATGTAGTCGTCTGCACCGAGCTCGTATCCCTTCATCTGGCTATCTTCGCCGCCCCGTGCGGTCAGAAGGATAATCGGAATGTGACTTGTGGCAACATCCGATTTCAATCTCTTACAAAGTTGCCAGCCGTCCATTACCGGCATCATGATATCGCTGATAATCAGGTCCGGTAAATGGGTCCGGGCCTTTTCAATTCCTTTTTCACCGTCAGCGGCGCTGATCAGGCGATATTCGTTCTGAAGGATACCCAGGATGTAACGGCTGACTTCGGCATTGTCTTCAACCAGCAGGATCAGCGGTCGGCCGGGAATAGAAGAGGTCAGGGGCTCACCCGTTGTTTCCTCAGGTGGAATGCCGAGTTCCACCGGTAGTGGGACTTTTTCGAAGTGTTGATTCAGTTCGGTACCGTCGGGTTTGATCCATGGAAGATGTACGATGAAGCGGCTGCCTCCGGAAGGATTGTTTTCAGCCCAAATTCTGCCACCGTGAACCGATACGATTTCCCGGGCCAGTGCCAGGCCGATTCCACTGCCGATGGTGCCGCTCTTTCCTTCGATGCGGGTGAAGCGGTCAAAGATCTGTTCCAGCTTTTCGGCGGGTATACCTGGACCGGTATCGCTTATAACGATTGTAATGGTTTCGGTTTCAACGGCCAAATGAAGTGTGACAGATCCTCCTGCCGGAGTGAATTTCAGGGCGTTGCTGATGAGGTTGATCAGCAATCGTTCCGTTTTCTCCTGGTCCAATGATGCCGGAAGTGTATCCAAAGTACTTTCGAACTGGAGTCTGATATTCTTCTGTTCGGCCAGAGATTCAAAAGACGAGAACAAACCTTTGAAAAGGGCGAACAGTTCCAGGGGGGTGCGGTGCAATTCCATTTGGCCGCTTTCAAAACGGGCCAGTTCCAGCAGTTGGTTGACCAGATCCAATAAACGATCGGCATGGTTGCGTACGTTGCGTAAGGTGCGTGCCGCCATCGGATCATCAATTTTTGTCGACAGGCTTTCCACCGGACCGGATATCAGTGTAAGAGGAGTGCGGAATTCGTGTGATATGTTTGTGAAAAAGCGGGATTTAAGCTGATCCAGTTCCTGTAGTTTTTCGGCCTGATCGGCCAGTTGGTCTTTTTGCCGGCTGATCTCCTCTGTGCGGGCACTGACAATGGCCTCGAGTTCTCTTTTTTCGACTTCCAGATGATGCGTGCGCCAGAGAATGATACCCCAGATCAGCATAAGAGAGAGTAACAGATATACCAAGTAGGCTAATGGAGTCTGATACCAGGGTGGACGGATTGAAAAAGTGAAGTGGGCTTCCTGACTGTACTGTTCAAATACATTTTTCGCCCTGGCACGTAGAGTGAACTGTCCGCTGGGTAGGTTGGTCAGGCGAAAGACCGGACTTTCCTGCCATGGGCTCCAGTCTGTTTCCAGCCCATCCAGCTTGACTTGGAATCGGGTGCTGCTTTCACTCTGAAAAAAAGGGGCGCTGAGCTGAACTTCGATTTCACGGCGGTTGAAGGGTAGTTTTTGCGGGCAGGATTCAGGGATCGAAAAAGGGTACTGGCCGAAACGAAGCTTCTCGATGTTACAGGGGAAATCAGTGACTGTTTCAGCAGTCTGGGGCTGGTAGATGATCAGACCGTCGAAGTTGGCGATGAGCACCCGACCATTGTAGAAGTGAAAATGGTTTACCTGACGTTTCGGCAGCCGGAGAAATGGCAGATGATTGCGCTGATAGTCTCTTGAATTCCGGGCGACATAACATTCAACCCGGCTGCTGATGCAGGCCCAGATGTCTCCGGATGGACTCTGGTTCAGAATAAAAACCGATTTTTCTCCTGTGCTCAACGATGGATCGAATTGTTTGTTTGGAATAAATAGATCGCCCGCAGCCTGATATTTCATCAGTCTTCCTTTCGAGATCAGCCAGAGTTCATGGTTGACTGTGAAAACCCGGACCGGGGCAGTCACGCCTTCATAACCGGAATAGTTTTTTTGAATCCAGGTTGAATTTTCTCGATTATGACTGATTTTCCATAAACCGTCAATTTCACTTCCACACCATAGAACACCTTCATCGGGACAGGATAGGCTACGGATATGATTTATTTTTTCGCTGTTGATTTTCTGTACTTTCCATTGCGCAGCGGTTTGGTTGATTTCGAATACTTCATCTTCTGATGCACCGTACCAGAGCCGGTCGTTGTCAGGGCAGGCTTCCAGTTCCATAAACGGTTGGCTTGAGAGTGTTTTCTTCGATGTGTTGGATTGGATCAGGTGCAGTCCGTTGCTGCTGGCGCAAAGAATACCCCGGACGGTGGTTTCCAATTTCCAAATACTGGCGGTCAGGTCCGCTACACGGATGAATGGTCTGTACTCAGAGCCGACAAAGAGACCGTTCGTCGCTCCGACCCAGATCTGGTTATTAAAAACTGTGGCGCAGATCACCATTTCCGGTACGGCGCTGGATTCGGCGAAAAAACGGAACGGAGATTGCAACTCAATTTTACAGATGCCGTAGCTGAGCCCCAGCCACAGGTTCTGTTCGATATCTTCGTACAGGCAGTATACGGTATTGCTCCTCAGGCCGCTTTCCTTGTTGATCAGCCAGCGGCGTCTCCCGTTCGAGCTCATGATCGCTACTCCGCCCAGGCGTGTGGCCAGGGCAATATCGCCGTTTTTAAGACGGATACCGTCGACTATGGCGCTTTGGCAGAAATAGCTGTTCAATTCATTTGGGAAAGGGGTGACTGATCCGTTTTCGAGGAGGAACAAACCTTCCTTGTATGTGGCCAGAAGCAGTCGATTATCTCCGATATCGGTCAGCCAGGTGATCACAATTTTATTGGGATCGAGCTTTGTGATTTCTTTTGGTGAGTCATGCTCGTATAGGAACAGCCGGCCGTCCTGTGTCTGGAAGTAGGGACGGTCATTGCAGATAAAAACACGGCGGATGGACAGCTCCGGCAGCCAGGGGATCAGTGTTTCCCCTTCAAGAAAGGAAAAACCAGTTTTACTCTGTATTATTAGCTTTCCGGCAAAATGAACGAGTCTGTAAATCCTGCCAACTGAATTGCCTCCGGAAATGGGGCGGTAATCCAGAGATCCTTTTTCTGTTCTTTGAATATATCCGATGGTTTTATATCCGGCTGCGATTGTTTGGTTGTTGAACGTCATTACAGCCAGGGCAGATATGTTCGGAAGCTGAAGGCTTTCCCAGTTTCTACCGTCATAGCAGAGTACTCCTCCCTGATTGGCGAAGATCATATGTCCGGATTGGTCCTGGGTAATTGACCAGTTCTGTGGCTGCAGATTGTAATCTTCAAGAGTGTAATTCCGTAAAGGAGGCGGTGCCAGGTTGGATACCGGCTCTTCGCAGAAAACGGTTTGTATAACATTCAAATGAAGCAGTAGCACTCCAATGAGAAGCTTTGTGTTCCGTTTCACTTTTTTGGTCATATAACGCAATGTGTGGCTGCATTCAGTCTACACTGGTACGAATTGAAACTCAAGATGAAAAGCTGATGAAGTGGCGGGTTAGATGAAACGAGACAGGAAATCGGATGAGTGGTAAGAAAGGACGGGGGCGGGGCAACCGCCCCCGCTGGGTCTAAAGGAGGGGGGAGTAGAAATGCCAAGCGATCAACCAGCCTATGACATGTATGAATACCGCAACCAGAATCACGATGATCTTTCGTGTCATCGATCAGGCTCCTGGATCGCTTTTTTATCTTTCATACTCTAAAGACGATCAATCATTGGAACAAGTTTCAAATTGTCGACAAGGGCAAGGTTTGTTTGTATCAGGAAAGATCTGGAGTACAATATTGTGTCTGTGTATGATTAGGAAGGAGATATTCGATGAATAAACTTGAAGAAACGGCCCGGAATTTTGAGAAAAGAGGGATTCGCTGTCGATGTTTTTCCGATAAAAGAGAGGTCTTGGAGGCTTTGAGGGAAAGAGTGAAGCTGAGTGACCAGGTGGCTTTGGGTGGATCGGTGACTTTGCAGGAGCTGGGGGTGTACGAAACACTCAGCGAGCGGGGCAATGACGTTCTTTGGCATTGGCGGGTACCCGCGGATAAAGCGGATGAAATACGACGGAAAGCCATGACGGCGGATATCTATCTCTCCAGCAGCAATGCCATCATAGAAGACGGGCGGCTGCTGAATATAGATGGAACCGGAAACCGGGTGGCGGCCATGTTCTTCGGACCGCCGGAGATTATCGTCATCGCCGGTCGGAACAAGATTGTGGAAAACTATGATCATGCTATGGAACGCATCAAGACGATTGCCGCTCCAAAGAATGCTGAGCGGTTGAGACGAGATGTTCCATGCAGATTCACAGGCCGCTGCCAGGATTGCAGAAGTCCTGAACGCATGTGTCAGGTGACGGTTTGTATAGAAAATCGCCTCGTTGATCGTGAACTTGAAGTATGGCTGGTTAATCAGAATCTGGGATACTGATCTGAGCGTTACCGGTTAAGGGGAAGGTGCGCTATTGAGGTGTCAAGTTGATCTTTTCTACAGAATATTTTGAAGCCACCCCGAAAAAGCGGTAGTTTTTATAGAGGGTTTCCATTACAACTCGAGACCAAATTTCCTGACCCTGATCGTCGATGTATGTTTCTGCAAGACTGTTGCGACTGGGGTACCAGAAACCGTTTTTTTCAAATCCGTATTCTGAAATGTATCTGATTCTGGGTTCCAGATCCAGTATTAATCCTCGTAGCCGCAGTTGTTGACGGTTTGGCATCATCATGTTTTTCCATTCGATTTTTAGGATACTGCCGTCTTTTTTATTTACCCACAATCTTCCTGTATTGAAGTTCTTTATGTTGACTTTCCTGGGAATAGTCTCAAGAACGATCGTATCCTGGTTGAATAGTCTCTCTTCGTCAACAACCAGATAAGAATATTGCTGTTGCGCTACATCTCCGATCAGGGTATTGGGACCATAGACAGCCATGTTGATGCTGTAGCTGTTGATCTCCATCTTTTCTTTTCGGTCTTTTATCCTTTGACGGATCACTTTGCGTTCTTCATGATAGGTACCATCCTCAAGATGAATGATCTGTAAGTCGGTGTAAGTAAATATGCTGTTGGGATACAGCGGAACGACTTTTTCCAGGTTTTGTACAAAAAAAGGATAGTTTTCTGTCTCGCTTTCGTACAGGCTGGGTCTCCATGCAAACTGATCCGATTTGGCCTCTTTGCAGAAATAGTGAATCGAGCGGAGTTCGAGTTGTCGGCAATAATGGGCTGCCATGTGTAGCAAGGATCTCAATGACGGATTGGTTTCGCCCATCCTGTCGCTCAAATTCAGTAGCTTATCTCGGGTGATGATCATTTCTTTCAAAAAATCTTCTTGATAGATGTAACGAAGCGAGTTGAACATGATCTCATAAGAACGTACGGCCGTTTCAAGGGATTCGAGAGCTTTTGCGGAGTCTCCTGTTTTTTCAAAAAAATCCGCCGCTTTCGTAAGGTTATATGCTTTCTGGGGGGTGCACTCACTGTTACGGTAATATGATAATGCGGATATGTAGTCACCTTTTTCTATGGCCTGATCTCCCATTAGATTGCCGTAGATCTGAGATTGTCCAAGTGCGAAAAAATGTTCGGCCTGAGATTCCAACCCTCTGATGAATAAGAGGTGACCGGCAAATCGGTACGCCCATTTCCGGTGTTTTTCTTCGGGAATTTGGTTTTTAATGAAATACTCAAGTTGCGCGAAGTATTTATTTTCTATGCTTCTCTCGATAGCCACCTGGTTGGGCGCAGTTACAAAAAGCTGTGCTTCATCCAGACTGAATCGGGGCAGCGAGTCCAATCCTTTTTTTATACTATAGGAAATCTTTTCGGGAGGATGGCCGTTTTCTGATGTCAGTATTGTTTCATAGCGTCGACAGCCACGGCCGGAAATTGATAGAACCGCAGTCCTGAATGCGGGGAGTTGAAGAGAGAAATACCCTGTCTGATTCTCCATGGTTCTGGAATAGGTTGCATAGATCAGGTCGGATCTGGCGGGTGAGGTTGCTGACACGGATACGTCCGACGGTGAAGCGACTACCTGAATACGCATTCCATCAAGGCCGGATTGATCTTCGCCCAGGACTATTCCCTCAAGTACATTATTTTCCTTATGAAAGTCCGAAGAGGAAATCGGGTTGGCAATAAAAAACCATGGAATCAAGATGAATGATGTGAATAGTACGAGTGAATAAGAAAATTTCTGTAGGCGCAATCTCTTCTCCTTATGGAATGGTAGAAATTGGTTCCCTGTTCACTGTATCATTTCATCATTTTTTATACCAGTAAAAGAGAACCGAAATTCCTTTCCTCTGGCCTGTGATCTGAACTTGATACGGTATTCATTCAGGTAGATGAAACGGAGTCAACGGGAATTAGACTGTGGATCGTCTGAAGCAGGATATCCGGCTTGATGGGTTTGTTCACGTATGCGTCGATCTTCTGTTTCTCAGCCAGATTCCGCTGAGAACTCTCCGACTCAGTGGTTACCATGATGATGGGGATGTGCCGGATGGAATTTTCGCTGCGAACTTTTCCGGCAAGTTCAATACCATCCATGTTGGGCATGTTGAGGTCGGTTATCAACAAGTCGTAATGATCGTATTGGAGCATGTCGTAGGCTTTTTGGCCGTTTTCGGCAGTCCGGATTTTGAAACCCGCACTGGATAGAGTACTTTCGTAGAATTTTCTGATGGCCAATGAGTCATCGGCAGCAATAATGGAAGGGCCGGTCGGTATCTCAGGTTTTTCACATGAACATGCTTTGGGCATTTTGATGAGATCTTGACAGAGTTTGTTAATTACTTCTGAAGACCGGCTTTTTTGAGCTTGGCAGAGAACAGCTGAAATTGACTCTTGCAAGGCGGGTATAGAGTGGAGCTTGCGAATCAGTGTTTCAGCTTCGCTGTCGATCAGGGCCTTGATAATCTCCTGGCCATGCGGGGTGGCAGGATTGATGTTCTCGCTGACTTTGGTTGTGACGAAGGGAAAATCATAATGGTCCAGTGCTGTCAGCACACTGATCAATATCAGGTGATCTTTCTCTTGCAGTGCTTCCACCAGACAGATAAAGCTTTTCATTGACTGGAAGGAACCAAGTGCTTCATAGACTGCAAAACGGACGTTGGGGTCTTGAGCCTTCCCCTGGTCCAGAACAGACAGGAGAATATCTCCTCCAAGTTTACCTTTGGTCATACCGATCAGGTTGGCGGCCAGGACTTTCTGATCGTTGTTGCCTTCGTTGAAAACGGGAGTCAGGTACGGAATGATCGCATCACCGATCTGTGCGAGTTGTTCTATTATCAGTCGTCTTGCAGTCGGGTTTTTATGATGGAGGGAACCACTTAGAAATCGGAGGTTGCTGTCT
>CAYMND010000098.1:0-8481 GCA_964391685.1 uncultured Clostridia bacterium
CGGGAACGAATTGTGATAAGATACGGTATTGCGCCTGTAGCTCAGAGGATAGAGCGTTGGCCTCCGAAGCCAAAGGTCGTGAGTTCGAGTCCCACCAGGCGCGATGCTTTTCTTCCGATCCCTTGGGCATGGACAAATTAAAAATCAATGTACTGATCAGAATAGCGGTATTCATCGCTTTTCTAGGATTGATGATATTTCTTCCATCTTGGACGCTCAAATATTGGCAGGGCTGGGGTTATTTGTCCATCGTTTCAATTTCCCTCGTTCTCATGACCCTCTACTTTCTGAAACATGATCCTGCTTTGATGCAGAGACGGATTCATATCGGTCCCAAAGCCGAAAAAAAGTTGAGCCAGAAAATTATCCTCTCCACATTTTGCCTTCTCCTGGTTTCATTGATTGTGGTTTCAGTACTTGATCACCGATTTTTAATCGCTGATCTGCCTGAAATTTTTATTTTTCTATCATATTTTATGATTCTTTTCGGATTTTATATTTTCTTCAAAGTTTTTAAAGAAAACAGCTTTGCATCTGCAACAGTTGAAGTCAACAAAGAACAAAAGGTCATTTCATCAGGGCCATATTCCCTCGTCCGCCACCCGATGTATTCTGGAGCGATAACCTTATTCTTTTTCACCCCGATTGCACTGGATTCAATACTTGGCCTCCTGCCGGCTATCCTTATTGTTATCGTCATTGTTTTCAGAACGCTTGATGAAGAAAAATTTTTACAAAAAGACCTACCAGGATATTCTGATTACAGTTCAAATGTGACATATCGACTGATTCCTTATATTTGGTAGAAATACGGTCATGTTCCCGCCCACCAGTCAGATTTCCTTAAAACGAGATTATACAGTACTATTCGATATCGTGACATATGATAAGAAGCCCATTAGAAAAGAGAATCGATGGGTTGTGAAAAGAAGCCCCGCCTCGAGAGGGTTGAGGATTCGGGGCCCTTTTGATGATGTTGTGGCTTGCCTGTTACCAGGCGATTATCGATATAATATGTGTGTTTTTCAAAAATGTCAATTGACATCGGCCATTGCGAAAAAAAACAGTGCTCTTCGGTTGAATTGTATGTATGAATTGCTCTCAGGCAGAATCGTCAGACTCTCGTTCGAACCAGAACGGATCCACTTTTTTCCTTATCCTTCCGATCCCAATACCAGTCGACAATCTCCCCTATTTTTTTCAAATCCGTCAGCAACCGTTCCGTAACATCCCGGAGGACCGCTCTGCCGGAATCGGAATGGTGTCCTTTACCGACGATAACGGCCACCCACCTGCAGCCGTCCTGCCTCTGGTTGCGGATGAAGGCGGCCGTTTTCTGATGTGCCTGTTCGCGAGTCAGGCCGTGCAGATCAATGGATGGCGAAGTATCCTGAAGCGTGCGGATCATTTTGGTATTTGGTCTGAACGCTTTCTCCGTTTTCACCCCCCCACATCCCGTCTCGCCTTTTGCATCCGGATCCAGATCGTTCAATGCACCTTCCATCATTCGTCGGAAAGCCTTCTCATTGTATTCCGGATCGTCAGGGTCATTTTTTAGAAATACACGTTCCCAGAAACGGTTTTCCTTTGAACTCACCCATTCATCTCTGGAATGACCGTCACAGTCGGGAACTTTCCTCTTCATGAGACCGAAAGCCGCCCCCTTCCAGATCAGCCTTCCGTTTCCGGTTCATCATTAAAATGAACCGCCAGCTCGATCCGTTTCAGGGCGTTGATGAATTCATCCGGATTGACCGGATCCAGAGGCCGGAACTGCATGGTTTCATCCAGCTCCATCAGGCCGACACTGAGCAGGCCGGAAATGATCTGATAATCCCGATGCGTCGGAGGGATATCCCTTGGAGGGGTGAAATCGGTGACCGGCTGGAGATCCACAGTGCGTCCTTTATCCTGAATGAGGCGGATCAGACGATCCAGAATGAGCGCACTCTGGCTCCGATCCAGCAAACCGTAGCGATCGAACCGATGATCCGGTCTGACGGTCATCACGCCGCTGCCGCACACCTTGATAATTTCCCGGAACGCATAGGAACTGCTTATATCACTGATAATCAGACGCTGAGGATTTGAAAACACCGAAGGAAAGTACAGGCCGAGCAACGCCGCAGCATCTTCGCGATTCAATTGCTCCTTGAAAAATATCCCTTTCAGTTCCTTCGGCCATGCGCTTTCGTCAAAAGCCTTTTCCACGGCCTTGATTTTTTCCTGTATCAGCTGATCGTTCGGGTTCAGATCCAGCAGACGGCGATAGAGGATCAGTGCATTGTCATATTCCTGCTTGGCGTCGTATATTTCGGCCAAATTCTTCAAATAAAGAGGATTGTAAGGATCGTTTTTCATCAGCTGCCGGTATGCGAGAACGGCCTTTTCCGGCTTCCCCATTTCCCGATACTGGGCGGCGAGTTTCAAAGAAAGATCAGTCATTTCAGGAGAATAATACTGGGCCTTTTCCAATTCCCGGATATATTCTTCGTCATTGTAGGCGTTTTTAGCTGTTTCCGCCTTCTTCACATGGTCCTCGGTCAAAATCACCCTTAGACGGTCATATCGGATCTCGGTCCAGGGATTGCCGGGATACAGTTTCTTGACTGTCCGGAACAAGTCGAAGGCTTCCTCGTTTCTGTTGGTCAACTCGTAGAGCAGTCCCAGTCCGGCCAGGGCCATTGGATCGTCTTCAGCCAGTTGCAGGGCTCTTTTGAAATTCTTTTCCGACAATGGATAATTCTTCTTTACCAGATAAACGAAACCGAAGCCCGAATAAACCGATTTTTCCGGGGAACGGCTGCTTTTGAGCTCTGCCAGGGCCCGGTCCGGTTCACCGCCCAACAGCATCTGCCAAGCCTGTCGATAACGAGCATCGAAATGTTCCGTTTTTTCCTGTTCCGGAAATTCAGGGAGTGGCAATGGGGAAAAACGGGGTTTCACCGCCTGCGTGCAGGCCGAAACGACCAGCATCATTACGATGACAACAAATAGTTTGGTCCATCTCATCAGCATCTGAAGCTCCATAATTGGTATTGTATCATGTTTTGTCCGATAATGCCTCTGCCATTACACCGGTCTTGCGAACGAACGCATTCATCAATTCGGGATCAGCCACCAGATCCACATGCAGATATTGCCCTTGGTACCATTTCCTCAGAACCATGGTCCATTCATCGATTTTTTCCGCGAATTTCTGTCCGGATTTATCCATCTTCAGAAGATATCGCTGTTTATTCGACATCCAGAATTCGAAAAAGGCGTCTCTGAATTCCGCTATCCCCTCTCCGGTCAGGGCGGAAATCCGGTAACCGTCCTGAGGAACCGCCATACAGTCCGGGAGCAAGTCGATTTTGTTGTATGCAAACCAGACTTTCTGCTCGCTCGTTCGGATCTCATCCAGCAATTCAGTCACCGCCAGACGATGCTGCAGATGATCCGGATGACTGATATCCAGCACAACGAGGATGACATCGGCTTCGGTTATCTCCTCCAAAGTTGCTTTGAACGCGCTTTTCACCTCTTTCGGCATCTCCCGGATGAATCCGACAGTGTCCGACACCAGTGCATGACAACCCGGAAGGCGGATCCCCAGGTCGAATCTGCGGATCAGAGGGTCCAGAGTGGAAAACAACTTTGGCGATATTTCCGTTTCGGCTTCACACAGGCGTGAAAACAGGGTGGACTTCCCGGCGGAAGTATACCCGACAAGAGCGATCATCGGCACAATGGAATTCTTTCTTCTCAACCGGTGTATCTGCCTGACCTTGCTGACTGAATCCAGTTTGTTCTGGAGGTAATGAATTTTCTTTTTAATGATTCTGCGGTCAGCCTCGAGCTTTGTTTCACCGGGGCCCCGCGTTCCGATGCCTCCCCCCAGCCGAGACAGGGTGATCCCCTTGCCGGTCAGTCTGGGCATCATGTAGAGCAGCTGCGCCAGTTCCACCTGCAGTTTTCCCTCCTGAGAACGGGCACGCAGTGCAAACACATCGAGGATCAGCCGGGTTCTGTCGATCACTCTCGTCCCCAGATATTCCTCGATATTCCGTTGTTGACTCCCGGTCAACGTATTGTGAAAGACGATCAGGTCTGCAGATTTTTCAGTGAGATATTGCCTGATTTCTTCCAGTTTTCCCTGCCCGACAACCCATCGGGGATCAATTCCGGTTTTAACCTGTACAAAACGGGACACGACAACCCCACCGGCGCTGTCCACCAGTCCCTCCAGTTCATCCATGATGTACTTCTCCGCCAGGGAGTCCACCCGATCGGTGGAGGCCCAGACCAGTACGACCTGTTCCTGGATCATCGGCTCAACTCCTTCCGCACCAGTTCCCTTACCGCTTCAATCTGCGACGGTTCAAACCAGTGTATATCCTTCTCCTGCCGCCACCAGCTGAGTTGTCGCTTGGCAAAGTTCCGGGTATGCTGTTTGATCAGTGAAACTGCCTCATGAAGATTGAACTCCCCTTGCAGATAGGAGGATATTTCCCGATACCCCACCCCCTGAAACGGAGGAGCGCCGGCCGGGTACAGCTCTTTCAGTCTTCTGGTCTCCTCAACGAGACCTTGCTGAATCATTCTGTCCACACGGTCTTCTATTCTTTTGTAAAGGTCCGCTCTGTCCATGTTCAAACCGATCCGTATGAAACGGGTGCCGGAAAACGGAGTCTGATTCAGCTCGAAAGCCTGCGTCGGCGGCAATCCGGTGTTCTGCATGATCTCCAGAGCACGCAATATCCTTTTTTCATCATTTTTTCCGATTTTTCCGGCATATTCAGGATCTATTTCATTGAGCTCCGACCAGAGATTATCCAATCCAACTCTCAATAATTTCTCTTTCAATACAGCTCTGGTCTTCCGGTTTTCTGATGTCTCCGGAAACACTCCTTGCTGCAGAATTCTGAGGTAAAGCGCCGTCCCGCCGCATATGACAGGCAGACGGCCTTTTTCGATGATCTCCCCACACCACCGCCACGCATTCTCCATGAACCGGTAAGCAGTGGATTGTTCATCGGCATCGTAGATATCGATTCCGTAATGCCGGATTCCCCCCATCTCCTCGGGGGCGATCTTGGCGGTACCGATATCGAAACCGGTATATACCTGCATCGAATCCGCGGAAATCACTTCACCGCCGAATTCTCTGGCGAGTTCGACTGCCATGGCGCTTTTACCGACACCTGTCGGGCCCAGTATTTCCAATACTGTTCCGGTGGAAATCCTGTTGCTTCCACCCATGCAACCGGTCAGTTTCTGTCCCCCCGGACCCATCTTAAAACCTGCTGTTCATGCTCATTGCCCAGGTTCTTTTTCACCGCAAATATTTGAGCGTACAGGATTTCATCCAAAGCCGAAATGAACTCTTCCATTTTTTTATTCATATCACCGAACCAGATTGTTTTCTGCAGCAACTGGTCGTTCAGTTTTCCGTCCGGCATGATTTCAGCCTTTTTGAAAGGACCTGGGAGGGACTCACGGATCTCTTCCAGTGAATTCTGGCTGATCGAAAGAGCGATCGGTCCGATTTCCTTTTTCAGCATCTTGAAAATCATTTCGAACAAAGTATTGTAGTGTTTCAAAGCCTCATTGAATGACGTAAACGGCATAGATCCCGAGCTTTTGCTGGGATCGGCTGCCGCGGATTGAGAATCGCTTCTTTCTCCGCTGATCAATCGGTTCATCCGCAGAACGGCCAGAATTCTTCGGGTGTCATCCGGCAGGAGTTCACTGCTTGCGACTATGTCTTCCAGCGTATGATGCCGATCGATCAGTCGGATTACATGTCGTTCATACGGGGTCATATCGATCTGTTCGACTTTCGAAAGATCAGTTATGTAAATCTTTTTAAGGTCCTCCAAATAGCGGTTTGTTTCTTTTGGAATCTTGCTTCTCCGCATGACTTCCCAGACCAGGTTGCCGATACTCATGTTCATCAATATATTCTCATCCGGCAGGCAATGTCCCGGAATGAGCGTATACTCACCGACCTCTTCCTGAAAACAGGCGAACACGATACTCAAAAGATGACCGCTTACGGACTTCCACAGCGTATCGTAGTCCAGCAGCTTCATTTCCAGCAGAACTCGGCCCAGACGTTTTTCGGTATCCCGTACCGCCTTCGATGCACTTTCCAACTGCTCGCGATTGATCACCCTTTTGGAAAGGAGATAAAGGCCCAGAGAATCTTCGAAACGGTTGGTGTGGGCAAACACGATCCTTCCCATGTCAAAAAAGACTGATCTTTCCGCCTGCCGGAACTTGAGAATCAGTGCACCGGTGACCACATCCCTGTCCAGGGAGCAAAGCAATTCCATCAGTTCTTCTCTGGACGCAAAATGCCCTTTTCCTGAGAACACCTTATCTGTCATGTTATCCATCCATTCCCCGTTCAGAATACGGTGTCAGCTGTTATCTTTCTTCGAATCGCTCCGTTCGCAGGCAATCATTTCCAACATTTCCCTGGAAACATCACCTGTGGGATATTCTCCGGTGAAACAGGCTTTACAGAAGCTTTTTATATCTTTATGTCTCTGACGCACAGCGTTTTCCATGTCATCGATATTCTGATAAATTACCGCATCCGCACCGATTTTCTGGGCGATCTGACTGCTGTCGGCATCAACCGCGATGAACTCTCCTTTCGTCTGCATGTCGATACCATAAACGCAGGGATTGGTCAGCGGAGCAGAATACGAGGCAAAGTACACTTTCCTGGCACCGGCTTCCCTCACCATCTGTATAATTGAACGGGAAGTGTTCCCGCGTACAATCGAATCGTCCACCAGTAACACATTATGCCCCTTGAAAACATGCCGGATCGGATTCAGCTTGTGCCGGATCGATTGCCTTCGGATCAGGTTACCGGGCATGATGAAAGTTCTGCCGATGTATCGGTTCTTGACCAGACCTTCTTCGTACCGCAGCTTCAGCACTCGAGCGATCTCTATCGCCGCCGATCGGGCCGAATCCGGAACCGGAACGACTATATCGATGTCTCTGAGGTTCGATTCCTTTATTTTCTTTGCCAGCTTGGCGCCAAGTCGTATTCTGGATTCATAGACGTTGATACCGTTCATTGTCGAATCCGGACGTGCGAAGTAGATATATTCAAAAATACATGGCCTGAAAGGCTTTTTACTGATTTTCTTGCTGTGAAAATGATAATCATTATCAATGAATACCGCAGTGCCGGCAGGAATATCGGATTGATCCGAAAAACCCATGGCGTCGAGAGCTACGCTTTCAGAAGCGAATGCATATCCCGTATGCTTTTCGGCCTTTCTCTTACCCATGACCAGCGGACGCAGCCCGAAGGGATCCCTGAAAGCCACCAATCCTTTGTCGGCTATATACAGAACAACCGAAAAGCTCCCCTTGACAAAACGGTATACATAGCGAACCGCATTGAAGACGATCTCCGGACTCAACGGTTTGTTTTTCCATTTTTCCAGATATTCAGCGAAAATATTGATGATCACTTCGACATCGCAATTGGAATTGATGATCTTATGGGAATTCTCGAACAGTCGCTTTTTCAGGTCGAGAAAGTTCGAGACGTTACCGTTATGGGCACCGGCAATGCCGTAAGGGTAATTGATCCAGAATGGCTGGGCGTCCTCTACCGAGCCCTCTCCGACTGTCGGATAACGGGTGTGACCGATGGCGACATTCCCCCGAAGCCTGGCGATGTTCTTCTCATCGAAAATGTCGCGAATGAGTCCATTGCCTTTCTTGATGTGATATCTTCCGTCATACGTCAGAATGCCGGCCGAATCCTGGCCCCGATGCTGCAACGTCAGCATGGCATTGTACGCTTTTCCGATAACCTGTTCAGTGTCAAAAATCCCTAATACGCCGCACATGCACGATTTATAGCTTTTTTCGGCTCTACTGTCAAGACGCCCCCTGAACCAGAACCTTGAGGTTTTCCTTGTCAATGGCCTTGTCCAAAGCCTCTTCGGCGGTAACGATTCCTTCCCGTACCAGTTGGCTCAGATGGGCGTTCAACATCTGCTGCCCGGCTTTTTTCCCCGTCTGCATTATGGTACTGATCTGGTAGGTTTTCCCTTCCCGGATCAGGTTGGACACTGCCACAGTGGAGATCATGACCTCGTATGCTGCGACTCTTCCTCCTTCTTTCTTCTTGAGCAGCATCTGAGAGACGACTCCGATCAGGGCATCCGCCAGCATGGTCCTGATCTGGGACTGCTGATCGGAAGGAAACTGATCGATAATGCGGTCGACAGTCGTCACAGCGGTTGAAGTATGAAGAGTACCGAGCACCAAATGGCCGGTAACCGCCATTTCAATGGCGATGGCGATGGTTTCAAGATCACGCATTTCTCCGACGAGTATAATGTCGGGATCTTCTCTCAAAGCCGCCCTCAAGGCTTTTTTAAAAGAGTCGGTATGCGTGTGGATTTCTCTCTGGTTGACAAGGGACAGATTGTTCATATGAACAAACTCCACCGGATC
>CAYMND010000099.1:0-8480 GCA_964391685.1 uncultured Clostridia bacterium
CTCCTACCCAGATCGCCGCCAACAGCAGCAGATACGAGACCCCGGAAAACGCCTACGCCAACCTTGCCCTGCTGGAACTGAAGCTGGACAACCTTGATGCGGCCCTGCGCTACATCAAGAAAGGACTGGAAAAGAAGAAAAGTTTCGCCCTGCTGCATTCTCTTGAAGGTCGTGTCTATGAATCCCAGAAAAAATGGCGTGAAGCCCTCCACGCCTATGACCGCGCATCGACCATCACCTTCGGCAACGAGATTTCCATTCAGATACAGCTGGCCCGGATGCACGCGCTGATGGGTGACAAAAACAAGGCCCTTGACATTCTGGAATCCTCCCTGGGAAAAGCTCGAAACGAAACCGAACGGGAAGAAGTCTTACGGCAGATATCGGACATCAACTCGGGAACCTGATCCTCCACTGCCGCCGGCCGACATTGCAATTTCGTGTTCTCTGTACTACAATAATCTCATGAGTAAACTCGTAGAAAGTTGTTGCCCCAACTGTCATTCCCAGCTCTGGGTGGATACTGAAACCGGCCAGGTCGTTTCCCATCAGAAAACGGAAAAAAAGAAAAACCATTCCTTCGACGATCTGCTGAAAAAGGAAAAGGACAAGAAGGAGCACGCCGAGGAACGCTTTCTAGCCGCCAAGGTTCTCGAGGAAGAGAAACGGAAAAAAGCAGCCGCCCTGTTTGAACAGACGCTGAAATCACCCGACAAGGAGTAATATATGGACTTTAAAACACTCACCGCCGCTTTGCAGAAAGAGTTGAAGATGGAAAAACCTGACTTCATCGAAGACACCGACACCAGCTTTTCCATCGGTTTTCTGGAACTGTCAGCCACCCAGAGCCTCATTTTCGCCGTCCAGGATTACCGCGGCAAGCAATATTTCGATATCCGCACCTGGTATCAGGAACAGAACGGTGAATGGAAGCCCACCAAAAAAGGCGTACACTTCGGTTTCGAGAAATTCACCGATTTCATCGCCCTGATCGAACTGTTCAAGTCGACCCAGAAGATCGCTCAAGGCTGATTTCCCGAACAACCATGGACGCCGCCGTTCTCCTCCTTCAACTGGCCTCTCTGGAAGAAGAAAGCTCGGCACTGTACCACCGATTGAGATCAATGACTTTTCTCGTCCCCCGGGTGTCACAACTCTTCGACCGACTCAGCCAGGAGGAAATGCATCACAAAAACCTGATTGAACTGGTCCGAAGCTATCAGTCCCAGGCCGAAGAGGAATTTCAGATCAAGGAAGAGTACGAACAGATATTCCAGAACGCCCGCGGAATTCTGACGACCCTCAACGAGCGCATCAGCAATACCCCTCCGCGCCCCCCCTTTCTGGATATCCTGGAAGATGTTCTGGATTTTGAGAAGAGCATCGAAGGACGTCATTACGACAGTTACCTGGAAATCACGGAAAAAAGCATCAAGGAACTGCTGCTTCGACTGAACCAGTACGACAGAGAACATATCCAGGCCATTTCCGGCGTCATCAGCAATATCAGAGAATCGTTGAAAGAACAGAGCAAAAAATCGTGAAAAAGAAAGTCCTTCTCATTCATACCGGCGGCACCATCGGCATGGTCCGGGACCAGGACCTCGGCGTCCTAAAACCGGACAGTCTGCACGAAAGCATCCATCAGATGATCCCACAGCTTTCGGATATTGCCGACATCATTGTCGAAATCCCGTTCCTGTGCGACAGCTCCGACCTGGGCATCAGCCACTGGCAACAGATCGCTTCCCTTATCGGCGAAGCCGTCAACAAAGTGAACGGCGTGGTCGTCACCCATGGCACCGACACCATGGCCTACACCGCTTCCGCACTTTCCTATATGCTCAGCAACCTGCCCATCCCCGTAATCCTCACTGGAGCCCAAAAGCCCCTCGGTGAATTGCGCAGCGACGCCCGGGCCAACCTGATCAACGCCGTAGAGCTGGCCACTTCCTCCATTCACGAGGTGGCCGTCTTCTTCGACGACAAATTAATGCGCGGCAACCGTTCCACCAAGAGTCACATCAACCATTTCGATGCCTTCAGCTCTCCCAACTACCCGCTGCTGGCCAAAGTCGGCATCGATGTGGAGATCTATCGGAACAACCTGCTCAGCCGCAACGGCATGTTCCACATCTTCACCCGTTTCGACAATCGCCTGGCCATTTTCAAACTCTTTCCCGGTTTTTCCGGGCAATGCATGATTGCGCCACCCGAATCCCGGGCCGTACTCCTGATCGGCTACGGAGCGGGCAACATTCCCTGCAAGGACGATTCGGTTGTCAGGCAGGTCGATCTGTGGCTGGAAGAAGGCAAACTGGTTTTTCTGGCCAGCGAGACTCAAGGCGGGCATCTGGAGCCACAGCTCTACGAAGGTGGAGCCATGCTCTGTGCCCGTGGCATCCAGCACACCGGAGACATGACTCACGAGGCGACTGTCACCAAACTGATGTTTCTGCTCGGCCAGCATCAGAAACCGGACGAAATCCGCCACAATTTCGAGACCTCTCTGGCCGGCGAAGTCACGTTGCGTTGAATTCACTTTTTCTTTCCGAACCTATTGACAAATCATTTCTCAGGACATATTGTTAAAAAAGCAAGGTCTGACAAAAAGAACAACAACGTGAGGGGTCTAACTTCACGATCGGTCGATCAGACTATGCCTTCCTAAAAGTTTTTGCATAGACGGGACCGGACGGGTCGATTCGGTCCCGTCGTATTTTTTTCAAAATTACCCGTTTTTTTCAGCGATCCTTGATAATCCGCACGGCTTTCACCACACGGTCCTGCCAGTATTGCCCGATATTCTCCTCACGAACCTTCTGGCCGGCGCTGGGGGCATGGACAAATCGATTTTCCCCCGTGTAGATTCCCACATGCCAGGAACGTTTCACCTTGAATACCAGCACATCGGCTTCCTTCAGCTCACCGAGCCGGACCGTTGGTTTCAGTTTCGAATACGCCCTGGCCTCTCTGGGCGCTTCGTATCCGAAGGCGTGAAAAACATAACGCACAAAACCGCTGCAGTCCCAACCATCGATCTCCACGCCTCCCGAACGATACGGCCGCCCCCTCAACGCTCGGGCCAGTTCCACCGCTTTGGTCCTCATCAGCTGGGGATAATCTTCGGCATTGAGGGTTTTTCGTCCATCGCTCAAACATCCCCAGCACAGCTGCAGTGAAACCACCACCGAAACCATGATGGACCACAATACAACCATTCGAGGTCCCTGCTTCATTCTCAAGATCGGTACTGGTTTCATGAGGTCATTGTACGAAATCGCCGCAATGCGTTCAACCATTTCTCGTAAAGCCAGAAGAAAGATCCCGAACCGGTTTCAGTAGATCAAAAGAAGATCGAAAAAGTCGAGTACGAAGAAGTAGACCGCCCCAAGGGAGAAATACCCCAGTTTGGCCCATCCCGGAATATGCATGCAATCCAGGAAGAAAAGTCCTTTATACCCGGATTTCAGGCGAACATTCAGCAAGTGGTAACCGATCCACTCGAAGGTGATCAGAAAGATGACGAACAGGCCGTACCAGAGGGGAAAGAGGTATACCCTGTCAAGGTCGGCCGCCCGACTGATCAAACGAATCAGAATCAGCAGGGAAGGAAGACTCAGGCTCCAGGCCAGAACGGGATAGAGGGTGATGCCGAAAATACGGATTTCCGTGCGATTGTAGCGATACACTTTTCTGAGAAAGAAATACCAGAGGGCCGTTACGGATAATGCGACCAGATAATGTGGCAGGATGACCACCTCCAACAGAAAGTACGAATACAGGAACAGAAAAAAGGTACCGATCACCAACGCCGAAACCGGCTTTACGATACGAATGAGCAGAAGTGTCACTATTCCCAGAACCAGTTCCAGACCCAGCATCCATACACTCATGAACAAACCCCGTCATTCAGATTGAAAAACGGCGGATACCGCCTTTCACTGAGTATTGGGTAGCATACTCCGGACAATACTTCAAGAAAAACCTCATTTTTCCGGAAAACGGATCAGAATGGGAACACATCTGGCATAGAAAAAGAACGTTTTCAATCCGCTTACACGTGATCCTCGAAGTGGCACTGGGGTGAAAGAGAAATCAGCAGGCTATTTTTTCAGATACGGTACGATCTGTTTGTCGCTCTTGGCGATGTGCTCCAGCAGCCAATCTCGGAGAAAAACCAGCAGATGTTCCGCATCGGTATCGGGTTCGTCCCGGTTGGAGTTCAACCGCCTGGACTCGTTGACGAAAAACTCGTGTTCCCTGCGATGGGCTTCGAGATGCGGATAATCGACAGAAGCCATCAGCTCCTCCTCCGAACTGAAATGTTCCCGGACGTACCGGGCCATCCGATCGATCACTTCAACAATCACCTGCCGCTCGATTTTATGAAATCGGGCTTCGTACAGATCATTGAACATTTCAATGATCTGCTGATGCTGCCGGTCGATCAGTACATGTCCCAGCTTGTAACGGTCCTCCCAGACAACGAAACCCTGATCCATGATTCACCTCAAAGGTCCGTACCCCTATTTCATTTTTAATAATATAAGTTCTCTTTTTTTTCCTTCCACTCATTTTTTTCTCCTTCCCCTGTCCGGGCTGTTGCCTTGACCGTAAAGAACAGGCATATTGAGCAGACACAAAATGAACGAAAATAAAAAAGACATCCTGATCTTTATTCTGCTCATCCTGACATTCATCATCTGGTCCAACTCTTTTATCGCCATCAAAGTGCTGCTCGGAAAAATGAAAGCCGTCGACCTGGTGAAACTGCGCTTCATTCCCGTCGGTTTGATCAGCACCCTCCTCGTCTTGCTTTTCTATCGCCGACAAGCCTGGGCCATACTGCGAGAACACCCGGTTCGAGTACTGCTCAACGGTCTTCTGTCCGTCATCATCTACAATCTGCTGCTCAACTCGGGCATGCAGTACGTGAAACCCAATGCCGCGTCCCTTTTGATCTCCCTCAATCCACTCATCACCCTGCTCCTGGCGGTAAAATTTCTCAAAGAGCCCTTGACTCGCCGCCGTCTCGTCGGAACAGTCATCACCTTTTTCGGTCTGGCCGTTGTCGTTCTGCTGGGACGAGTCGGAGAGGGGGCCGGTGTCTGGATCAGTCTGGACAAACTTCCCTACGCCCTGCTTGTGCTCGGAGCCCCCGTATGCTGGGCCGTCTACACCATAATCACCAAACCGGCCCTGAAAAAACATTCACCTGTAGCATTCAACTTCGTCAGTCTGGCGATCGGTTCCCTTCCCCTGCTGTTTCTGGTGGACCGCCCGTTTTTGACCCTGGTGGGCACACTGAACACGGCCGAAACCGTATCCTGGGCCTTCCTGTCCCTGGCCTGCACACTGCTGGCTTTCGGATTGTGGAACATCGCCGTCCGCAACTGGCCTGTTTCCACAGTTTCCCTGTTCGTGTACCTCAATCCTCCGCTGACCGCGGTTTTCTCCTATCTTTTCTTCGGCACCGGAATTACGGTCTTTTTCTTCATTGGTGGTTCGATCATGCTGAGCGGAATCCTGCTGGCCACTGTGCAAAGCCGTAAAATAAAATTCTTGAAACAGAAATATGCCTTGAATTCTTCGGATTCATAAACCAGATCGTCTGAAAATGCAACAGTCCGGACAAATTCCGAACCGGAACCGGGGACCGGAAAGAAACATTCAAAAAGATCACTGAAAAAAAACTTCTATATCGGCCATACCCATATAAAAAAAAATTTGGGACAAAGCAGGCTCTTTGGAACCTTTTCTGCTTTTTTTTTCTATCCCGAGGCGACCTCTTTTCAGGCTCCGCCTCTCTGGATAAAGGAGGAGAACATGATCAGTTCAGAAAAAAAACTGTTCATCGGTGCTTTTTGCCTGCTTTTCCTGGGAACCGCCTTTGCACTGGCTCAGGCGGATTTGAAAGTGGGGATCAGCTGCCCCGGCAGCGCCCTCGCCGGCCAGGAACTGGGGAAAAGCATCAAGGTATGGGTCAAGAACACCGGCAACCAAGCCGCCGGCCAATTCGCCGTCGATCTTGTACTCTCGAAAAATCCTTCGGTCCCCATCGCTTTTGCCACCTATTCACCCAATTTCAGCGACGATGTTCTGCTGCAGGGAGGCAGGGAGCATGTGAACTCCCTGAATCCGGGACAACGCATCGAAGTCACCCTCAACGGCAACAACAAGATTCCTGCCGATACCCCCCCCGGACGCTATTTTCTGGCGGCGGTGGTCGATCCGGGAAAGGTTATCCCGGAACGCAACGAGAACAACAACATCGCTTTCTGCCGGCTGTTCATCAAAGGAACATCCGGCCCCGGGCAGGGCCAGCAGCCGAAAAAACCCGACCTGATCGTATCGGACATCCGCCTGGTGCAGGACTGCAAGATCGAAGTCACTGTCAAGAATATCGGCAGCGCCGGCGTCCCGGACACATTCTACAACCTGCCCGACGCCGTGGGCGTACAGATGTACAAAGGAGGCGCCCCCTGGGGCGGCATCATCCTGAGCGGCTTCGACCCTGCCGGTCACCTCAAGGTGCCCGGCGGCAGTGCATCCTGGATCTGGTTTCCCGGGGCCGCCAACCTCAACCTCGCTCCGGGTGCCCATCAGATCAAAGTCGAAGTGGACAACAACCACAACCTCGATGAGCTGAACGAGAGCAACAACACCCTGACCCGCGAGCTGAAATGCGGCGGAGGGAGTGGCCAGCAGCCGGCGCTATCCGCCCCCCAACGGTTCTTCCTGGACTTTACCGATGCCTACCTGGTCTATGAGCCGGGGAAAAACATCCTGCAGATCATCACCGAGCAGATGGTGCTCTCCTACGGCGGCGACTGGGAGAGAGTCAAGGTCAAGCCGTACCTGTTTCACCTGCGGCAAAAGAACTGGCAGGGATTCTACTGGATGGTCAACACCAGCCGCAAAGAGCTGCACCGTGTCAACGGAAGCCACTTCGGAGCCATCGGTGACAGCAGCGGCCCGGCTCTCAACTGCGGGGTCGACGTGGTGGGCGAACCGGACCGACCGACCCGTTTCTTCCTGCGGTTCAAAGGGGCTTACCTGGTTTTCGTGCCGGGCAGCAAGACATTGCAGATCGCAGCCTACCAGAATGTACTTTCCTACGGCGCCGACTGGAAAAAATGTCAGCTCAAACCCTACCTGTACAACCTGAAACAAAACGTCTGGCAGAATTTCCACTGGAAAATCAACACCAGCCGCAAAGAGGCATACCGGATCACCGGCGGTACCTTCTGTGCCCTGGGTGGCACCGAGAACACGCTGCAGATGGGCGTACGGGTGGTGGAATAACCGAAAAGACGGTTCCTCTTCAAGGGCGGGTTGTCCCCGCCCTTGTCAAATCAGATCGGTATCGACAACGATGTGGAACAGTTCCAGAATTACATTCCGACTGTCGGATAAGACCGCGTCTTTGCGAGGATCTTCAGGGTGGAAAAAGATCACCCCGAGGATGCGCCGCGACACCTCGTCCACGGAGCTGCGAATGGAGTCTCCGCTGGGATTGCCGAAGGGCCCTGCTTCATCGGCCAGCACGATCTTGCCCTCCATGGAGAGCCAGCCCTTGCGGATGCCTTCGTATCCTTCCCCCGCCAGGCCCCGGCGAAGCACCAGCGGAGGGGTGATCTGATCCCGATTGTACAGACCGTAGGGAACCATGTGCTTCAACGACAAACGGTTTACCGTGTCCACGATGGCCGTCACCCGCGGGAACGGAAGCCCCTGGGAAATTCTTCGCAGAAGGGCTTCACTCGATGGACGGTGCCGTGTCGGATCGACCTTGAACAAACGGTACAGCCTGCGGCTGAAATCGAAACCCGGACTGGCGGCGGAGTCAGCGCCGTCCTCCCTCTCGACAGTCAGAAAAGAGTCCAACGACATCGGATCGGGCGGCCGATCCAGGCTGAAGCTCAACACCCCCAGAGAGATGCGTTCCCCCTCAGGGTTGTTGATCATCATTTTTTGATTCTTCCCCGAGCCATTGCCCCGCCAAGGATGATCCCTGTTCCACAGTGGAGAACAGACCGTCCAGCTGCGCATCGTAGAGGCGGTCCAGCAATTCACCCATGGCCGGTCCGGGCTTCATGCCCAGAGCGATCAGGTCCCGTCCGCGCATAATGGGCGCGATCGTCTCCAGACTGAGATTGTACTGCTCACAGCGTTCTTCGTACCAGCGGACCAGTTCGTCGCTGCGGAGATCGAAGGCCAAAGGTTCCTCTTCCCGGGACATGCGATCGGCCAGATCGAGCCAGAGCAGCAGGCGGTCATGCCCGTTCATTTCGGCCAGCAGCCTGGCGAAAGACTTGAATGAAGCGGTTTCCCGATTGCGGAAGAGTTCGAAAAGGCGATGATGGTTCTTCACCATGAGGCCCACCGTTTCGTTGACGGCAAAATCGCCGCGGGTCTCAATGCGCAGTCTGGACAGCAGCGACCGGGCCATCTCAGCCCCCAGCACGTCGTGCCCC
>CAYMND010000100.1:0-8479 GCA_964391685.1 uncultured Clostridia bacterium
CATCCTGTATTGCCGGTGCATCTCACATTGCCGAACTGGAAGGAATGTTGGAACGAAACGGATTTGAAAACATAAGGATAACCCTCAAAGAAGAAAGCAGGAACTTCATCCGAGAATGGTTACCCGGAAGTAGAGTAGAAGATTATCTTGTTTCTGCGACTATTGAAGCGACAAAGCCATGCGAATGACAGAACCCGTTTTCATATAAACCGGGAGGGCAATCAGCTACCATTCAACACCAGCGATTCAGCAGTATTCTCCCGGAAAAAACCGTCAAAGGGTGGCCCTGGGATCACCCAGTGAAGACACGCCGTCTTTCCGGGGCGGTCTTTCGGTGCCAGGACCTTTTTTCAAGACTTTCGCCTAGTTTGAGGTCAAGTAATCTCGAAGCCAAAAATAGATGTTATCCTGGAGTTCGGTGATGGAAACATTGAACCCTTTTTCAAAGGAAGACGTAAAATTCCGAGTCCTTATTAATTCATTGTAAAAAGTCAGAGTTTGCTCATTGGTACAATGATGGCCTTCCGAATCAAACCAGTATTTAAATATCAGCCCGAACATGGTGTAATAGACAGCCGGATGCGTTGAGCCCATATCCTCATAGGTTATGATACTGATGGGGTTTTTATTCGAGCTCCACCATTGATCCAAACGATCCACAGAATCAATCGGCCACGGATATGCAGTTGGAAAATCGGCAAAAAAATCAGCAATGCCTTCTACAAACCATATGGGTATTTCAAGACCAACGAAATTTTCCGGTTTGATGATCAGCAGCTCGACCATATGGGCTATTTCATGGCAAAGAACTTGTCTTGAAAACAGTTTGGAACCGCAACTGGGATGAATGATCGCAGAGTTTTGGGCACCACACCAGGCACCTGTTTCTCCGAGATCAGTATGAGCATATATCTTGATTTTGCTGTCCCGAACAGATGGTAATAATCCAATATATGAATCCTGAATTTTGTACCAATCCAATATTTTTTTTAAGTGCTCTTCTGCAATTTTGGCAAATATGACTTTCCCATCATCAGATTCAGCATTACTGAAAATTAAAAAATGATCCGTTTCCAGAGTCCGGTTATCATGTTCAAAGGGTTCAGAAAAATTTTTGATAAAACGAGACCGGAAACCCAATTCCCATTGAAATGTACTGATGAATTGGCCAGGGCCCAAGAGGTGGAATTGACATCATTTCCATCTGTAACTTCGGCTTTCATAATCTGGTCAACATCAGCACCAATTCTCCAATTCACTGAAACCAAGCCGTCTTGATCGGTTTGATCTATATTCCGATCCAGTGACCCACCACCGATAATGATTGAAAGCCGAACTTGTAAATCAGATAGCGGTTTTCCCGTTTTATCCGTAATTTGAAAAACAACCGGCGCGTCCAGAAATTCTTGCGGTTCAGCGAACTGGTTGTTACCTGAATATACATTTATCCGGTATGAACCTACATTTTTTGACTCAGGGTCGGTACCACATCCAAAACCAATGATAAAAAAAACCGCAATGATTTGACACGAAATCATGCGTTTTGAAAAAGGACTTCCCATCATATTTCTCCTCAGCCTGTTTATTTGAAATGATAATCAGAAACCATTGTGGTTCATGAAGTATACGGTTCGACAATGTTCTATACCAAAGTGTTGAGTGCAAAGTTGACACCTGGCCCAATATCATTCTAATTAAAAAAATATAAATGAAACAAAATGAGCGTATAATTCCCTCTCAATCTAATAATATTCCTCTGAAAAAGTACCGTATTCCTTCGGGGTATCATAAAAATGAATATATTTTCCCCAAACCGGAGCCATGAAAAGATGGCCTCGATTCTCGATTGCAGAATTTCTGCTTTTCAAAACGAAGAGAAAGTTTTTCAGGGGCCTCTTGGGGGGGCCAGTCTCATTTTTCGAAAAAAGTGGCATGACACCCAAATTAAAGCGCTTTACGGGCGTGCAGGATGTACTTGCCGCGGTCCAGGGGATTGACGCCGCGATGGGAGCGGACGGTTCCGAGTTCCGCTGCGCAGGGAAGATATCCGGCGAAACTGGTGGACAAGCGGGCCCGACCGCCACTCATGGAACTGAGCCGGATGGCATATTCCAGCGAAGTAGCTACCGGGCATAAGCAATGCAATCGGGTGAAGTCCCCGACAATCCGGTTCTCCGACACCTCGCCCCGCATCTGGATGATATCCCCCGTCACCCGGGCAACCAGTTCATGGGGCACCTCGACGGTCAGGATCAGAACGGGCTCCAGAAAGCCCGTCCCCCCGTCGACCAGCCCCCGCATCAGCGCCATGGCCGTGGCAATGGCGAAATCACCCGCCCGGGAATGAACAACGTGCTCCTCGGCCCATTCCAGAATGATCTCCAGATCCGTTACCGGCCAGCCCATCGGTCCCTGGTTCAGACAAGCAGGGAGACATCGTTCGATCTCCTGCCGATAAGAAGCGGATAAATCGTCCTGACGGCTCAGGTTGCGAAACACCACGCCCGATTCCGGCTCCCCCGGCTTCAGGCGATAGCGGACACGAGCCCAGCAGGGTTTGGGCATGGTGTACTCCTCCTCCACCACCACTTCCCGGAGAAGAGTTTCCCGATACAGCACCTGGGGCGGACCGAATTCCACGGCGATGCCGAAACGGCTTTCTAGAATTTGGACCAGAATTTCGATCTGCACCCGTCCCATGACCTGCAGGTGAAACTGCCGTTCATCCCGCCGCCAATCCAGATTCAGCTGCGGTTCCTCTTCGCTCAAAGTCGACAAGGCCGCAGCCAGACCGGCATAATCCGCTTCGTTCAACGCCTTTACCTCCACCGAAATCAGGGAGGTTTCGATGGCGTCGGATCGTTTCCCGGACAGGTCCTGCCCCAAAACATCGCCGATCCCGGCCGACTTCAAACCGTAGAGGATCGCCACCTCCCCGGCGGAAACCTCCGGAATGTCCTCCCGCCGACCCGGCAGAGGCCGCTCGATGCGGCTGACTTTTTCTTCCGTCTCCGAAGGGGAAACGGCGACAAGGTCCCGGGTCCGGATGCATCCCGAAAACACCCGGACCCAGGCGGCCCGTCCGGCACCGGCGACATGATCCAGCTTGAAAACGAGGGCCGACAGGGGATCTTCCGAACGCCCCGTGGGAGCGGGCAAAAAATTCACCAGGGCATCGAGCAGTTCCACCACCCCGATATGATGGATGGAAGCCCCGAACAGAACGGGACAGAGACGCCCCATGACCAAGGCTTTTGCCAAAGCGATGACCCAATCGTCATACGCAAGGGGCGCTCCATCCAGATAGCGGTTCAGCAAGTCTTCATCCTGTTCGGCGATGCCCTCGATCACCTCGTCGGCCATCACCGTTTCCGAGAACAGGGAAGCGATCCGGGCCCGCCGCTCCCCCTCCCCCTCCGGGCGGTTCAGGGCCAGCATGGGAATACCGAATTCCCGTTGCAGATCAGCCAGCACTTCCCGGCTTTTCGAACCGGCCCGGTCGATCTTGTTGATGAAGACCAGAGTGGGAATGGCCTGGTCCTTCAGACGGGCCCAGATTTTCCGGGTCTGAGCCTGTATGCCCTCTACCGCCGAAACGATGAGCACCGCTCCATCGAGGGCCCAAAGGGCCCGGGAAGTCTCCGCCGAAAAATCGGCATGTCCCGGCGTATCGATCAGATTGATCCGGTGATCCTTCCAGCGAAAAATCACCGTATCGGAACGGACCGAAATGCCCCGTTCCCGTTCAACATCCAGGGAATCGGTTCGGCAGGTCCCCTTGTCCACCCGGCCCGGAGAGGTGATGGCACCGGCGGCGAAGAGCATCTGTTCGGTCAGGGTGGTTTTGCCCGCATCCACATGGGCCAGCAGGGCGACGTTTCGTATTCCTTCGATCATCGCCCATGATACCACAGCCCGTCCCGAAGGATCATTCTTTTGAACAGCAAACCTCTTGGGGGTCAGTCTCTTTTTTGCGGCCCATCTTCGTCATTTCGCTACAATTCTTGTGAGAATTGCAGGTTGAAAGCAGTGATCAAACGGCCCGTTCTAGGGATAGCCGTTTTTTTTCAGGAAACCGGCTCGGATCTCCGCCACCTGCTTGGCGTATTTCCCAAACCAGATGAAATGCCCGGCGCCCTCCAGGGTGTGAAACTCGATATCATTCCCCCTTCGTTTCATTTCATCGACGAATGTATTCGCCGTCGCAAACGCGACGTTCCGATCGCTCGTGCCGTGAATGATCAAGGCCGGCGGCAAACCTTTCCGGAACAGGCAGTTGGGAGAGATCTCCTTTACGAGATTTTCATCCCGTTGATCGTCCCGTAAATCCTTGCGTACCCAAGAGTCTTCGTCCGTCAAATCGTACACTCCCGAATTCACCATCAACAGGTCGGGAACGCAGCTGTACGCCAGGTCGTCGGTCTTTTCGTTCCAGCCTTCCACCAAGGCCAGGGCGAGAACCAAATGCCCGCCGGCGCTGTTGCCGGACGCGACGATTCTGTCCGAATCGATATGGTATTCATCCGCGTGTTGTCTCAGCCAGCGGATGGAGGACTTGGCATCCATCACCGCTTCGAACGGAAGCGAACCGTGCCGGTACGCCAATCTGTATTCGACCGCGACACCGACCCAGCCGTTTTTCGCCAACTTTTTGCAGGCGGAGAAACTCCAGTCCGGCTTCCCTTCCGACCAGCTCCCGCCGTGAAAATAGACCATCACGGGATATTTCTTTTGCGCTACATCTTCCGCAGGCAGGAACAGGTGGATATCCAGGTCATACGGCCCGACGGTTTTGTACGTCTCGACCCGATGATCCGCTCTTCCAGCTACTTCCTTTTCGTAAACCATCTTTATTTTATCGATATAACCGGGATTCCTGCAGTCGGCGACGAAGGCTTCGTACACCCCACCCATATTCTTTACGCCGAAATTCTCCATGTGGTCGTTGAGATAGGAAAAACTCAGGTAATCGATGACCTCCCGATTGGTAATATATTCCGGAATCAGATTCAACGTCGCGTTGAGCCGTTGATTGTCGAGGGCTTTGTACCGTTCTTTACCCAGCTCGATTTTCGACTGATAGTACAAAAACGCTTTCAGATATTCGACAAAGCTATCGATCTGTAACAATTCCGGCTCGTCGAATTCCGCCCGATTGACATCGAGTCTGGCATGGATGGCCTTCTTTTCCCCCGTATACCGCTCGTGATAGTACGGATAATCCAGGATCAGCTTGTCCAGGGAAAATTGAATGTCTTTCGATTCCCTGAAGATTACGGCACGATCGGCATCGGGGCATTCCTTTTGAAAATCCGCCAAAAGATCCGTGTACTTCTTTCTCCAGGAATCGACCAGCTTGATGTATTCCGCTTCGTCCAATGCGTACATTTCCGCCAATTTCCGGTAAAATTCCTGTTCAAAGAACTGATTCAACTCTTTCTGCTTCGAAAGGTAGTTCTGGTACGCAAGATCTTTCGAATTTTCCTCCCGGGCGTATCCGGCCGGACCGATCAGCAGAACGCAAAGTGTCATCAACAAAATTATTTTCACGATAAGTCCTCTTTTTTTAAACTTGGTAATTTACATATCCATGTTTCGACTCGGATTATTCGGCGATCATCACGGAATGTCAAGGAAACGGATACTGTCATTTTAACACATCGAATACTTTAAGTATAAATAATGAACGAAGCCCGTTGATGTAACAACAAAATCTATAACCGTTTTTATGAAAATAACAGCTCTAAGATGGTCTTGTATGTCAAGACCATCTTATTCATGAGGCAATGCGCTGCCTTGACTTTTCAATTTTCGCGCCTTACCAACGGCCTATGGCTGATATTGAATTTCCTATCAGTCCTGATGATCAGCCGAAAATACCCATATTCCGACTCATACCTTTTCTCATAACAGCGTTCATAGGCCTCGAAATAGCGATAGGGAAGTCTTTCGGGGCCAGTCCCTTTTTTTGTCCCTAGTCCCTTTTTCCCCCAAGATTGTTACCTGTCGCAGCTTTAAATTTGATCTACGGGTTGACAAAACAGAGCGGTCACCCCATAATTGGGTCATATAATGACCCTTTAACATGGTTGATTCGGGTCAAAACCAAGGTGAACCATGGCTGAATATGTCTGGCAACACGCTTCATGGCCCACTTTCCGCTGGGACGCAGAGGCCATCCTCAGCCCCTTGGGACAGACACGTAGGCTTCAGGGAGAAGTCTTGGCTCTGATGAAGCACTTCGAACTCAAGCTGGAAGCGGACCTCATCTGTGAAGAGGCTCTGACCACCGCAGCCATCGAGGGGGAATCCCTCAGTCGTGATCATGTCCGCTCGTCGGTTGCCCGTCGTTTGGGTTTGCCTACAGCCGGTCTACCCACTCCCCCACGCCCCGTCGACGGATTGGTGGACATCCTGATCGATGCCACTCGCGGTCACCAACAACCCTTGACCCTCGAACGCCTCATGGGCTGGCATGCGGCCCTCTTTCCTACCGGATACTCCGGCTTGATTAAGATACCAACGGGCAGTTTCCGTATGGGTGCCGATCCGATGCAGGTCGTTTCCGGCCCCATCGGGAAAGAAATCATCCACTTCGAAGCACCTCCATCGCAGGACATCCCACAGGAAATGGAACGCTTTTTAAATTGGTTCAATACGTCGACAGAATCCATTGACGGCCTCCTGCGGGCCGCCATCACCCATTTCTGGTTTGTTACCCTTCACCCCTTTGCCGATGGAAACGGGCGTCTGGCCCGCACCCTGACCGACATGGCTTTGGCCCAGGATGAGCAAAGTCAGATCCGGCTCTACAGCATGTCCGCTCAGATCATGTACCGACGGGAAGACTACTACCGCATTTTGCAGGAAACTCAGCAGGGGGACGGGGAAATCAGCTCTTGGTTGCTGTGGTTCCTTTCCTGTTTGCAGGATGCCATCCATCACTCCGAAAAATTGGTTCAGAAAAGTGTCAATGCCGCAGAATTCTGGCAAAGGTTGGCGCCGATGGCCTTGAACGAACGGCAGCGTAAGGTGATCCTACGTCTTCTGGAAGCCGAACCTGAAGGATTTTTGGGTGGACTAAGCAATGAGAAATACCGCAAAATCGCCCAGACCAGCCGGGAAACGGCCAAAAGGGATCTAGCCGATCTGCTGAAAAAAGGGGTACTGATCAAGAATGAGGGCCTGGGGCGCAGCACCCGCTACACATTGTTGATAGGGGCTAAAGAAAAATAGAAAAAATATTTTATTGCCGAATTTGAATTCAATTTAAAAAGAACAAGATTTCCTTTCAATTGACGCATATTTTTAGATACATTCCCCTTTATAAAATGTTTGTTTCCTGAAAGAGGAAGTCTTTCGGGGCCAGTCCCTTTTTTTCGGTCATGGATTCATTGGCAACCCTGATCCCTAGCACTGGTTGAACCGGAGTCTGATCGGGAGCTTGTGATGGCGAGCCAAACCGACCAGTTCGCAGACTCGATCGTACTGTTCGATTTGAACTTCCTCGGGAAAGGTTTTCTTGATCATGAAGCCTTCAGGAACGCCTGTCTTCGGATTGTCGAAGAGGTACAGTTTCCGATCTTCGATGGGCAGCCAATCGACTTTTCTATCTTTATCCGCATGTTGTTCAAACCGAATGAATTCCCGTTTATCATTCGCCTTGTCGAACGTGTGTTCGGTACTCCAATTGACGTCGTAGCCGTTTGCACCCCGTAAATGGGTCGCTTCGTAACGCGACGAGATCTGCACCATCTGGTAGCCGTAGTGCTGATGGTCAAATTGAAAGACAAAGGGTTTTATCTCCTTCAAATAGCCCTCAAGGATGTCCATATCCAGATTCTCCTGTCTTTCCCAATAATCCTCGTCATCGCCCTTGTTTATCTGCGTTTGCTTGAAAACATCCTTGAAATAGCCAACGATCTCGGCGGAAATCCGGTGTGAATACAGTGGCAAGGTCCAAAACCCGAATACCTTCCCGGGAAGCACTTCGATCCTTTTGGCGGTTCTCTCCTCAATGTCGTTGTTCCAGTTTTTAAGGTAAAAATCCAAAATGGCAGGATAATGGAAGAGTCGAAAGCCAGGGATCGCATTCGTCTCGACGTCGAGTTTCCAGTTGTTGATGTCCGTGTATTCAATTGAATAATCGATCCCAAGGGCTATTGCTTCAACTTTGTTTTTCCCGAATAATTTTCCGATCATGTTCAACTCCTTTTTTATCCACCCCCCGTCCACTTCGCTGACTGATAGGAAATTCAATATCAGCCATAGGCTGATGATACGATACGGCGCGAAAAATGAAAAGTCAAGGTTTGGATGGCGAAAACGGGGTTGTTTGGGGGTTGGTTGGAGCTGAACCGAGCGAGTTTTCAAGAATCTGCTAAATTTGACCACACCATTTTTTAAAAACAGCCTCCAAACATCGTATTTTCAGTATGTTCATGGAATTCAGGCACAACCCCACCTTGCCGTCCAGCAG
>CAYMND010000101.1:0-8435 GCA_964391685.1 uncultured Clostridia bacterium
CCAGACCTTTACCATCAGCCCCGCCGCAGGATACCACATCGCCGATGTCCAGGTGGACGGCAGTTCTGTGGGCGTCGTCGGCAGCTACAGCTTCACAAACGTCAGTGCCAGCCATACCATCGCCGCTACCTTCGAAATCACCAACTATACAATCACGGTGGATGTCGAAGGGGGAAACGGCTACGCCGATCCGGCAATACAGACTGTTCTGACCGATCAGGATGCCATCATTGACTTTTATCCTACCCCGGGTTATCGACTGATATCTCTCAACGATAACGGCCGGACCGTGACGCCGGCCAGTCCTTACCGCCTCGTCAGGGTGCAGCGAGACCACCACCTTGTGGCCGTTTTCGGTAATACGCCTCCAGTGGTGAACATCATCGATCCCGGCGAAGGCAATACGGTCTTCGGCCGTGTCCGGGTGCGGGCACAGATCAGCGACGACGACCAGATCGTCTCCAGCGAACTGCTGGTCGACGGCCGGGTGGTGGCCCTGGGTGAACGGATCGAGCCCCGTCTCGACACGATCCTTCCCGGATTCGTCGAAACCGAGGACTTCTGTTTCATCACCGCTCCGGGCGTCCTGCGCCTCGGTGAGGATGGCCGGTTGCGCCAGATCGGTGAAGACGGTGGTGTAGAGCCCGTGCTCAGCCCCGACATCGAACTGCTGGAAATCCAGGCTTTTCCTGAGAAGGGATGGCTGCTCCTTTCTGCGGCCCAGGCCCTGCGAGACTCCATGGGGCAAAACTCCTCCCTCATGCTCATCGATCCCGCTCGAGGCCTGGCCAAGGCTCTGGTGTCCGAGGGATTTTCCCTGCTACCCGCCACGGATCCTCTGGATGACCCCATTCAGCTTCATCGCGACGGCAGTCTGAGCTTCACCCTGCGTGACGATCTCAACGGCGGCGTACAGGCTGCCACCTGGACCGATTTCGGCGGCCTCAGCCTGGAGGAGACTTTTACCCGATCAGATCTTACCCGATCCCGAACCCGGATCACTGTCCTGGACTTTGACACCACTCCACCAACAGCCACCACTCAGTCCGGCCAATGGACCTTCTACTGGGACAGCGATACATTTCCGACAGGTCCAGTCACCCTGACGGTGCGGGCCACCGATGCCGCCGGAGCCAGCGGAGAAAACAGCATCGGGGTCACACTGGCCCGGGTGAAACTCAGCCTCTGGGGGGAACGCAGGATGGCTCAGGCTTGGACCATCCACCGTCCCTACGGGTACCTAGAGATCATCGCCCAAAGTGAGGAGACGGAGATTGCGTCTCTAAGACTGTTGCGGAAGGTCGGTGAAGGTGAATTCATCGTCCTGACCCGCTTTGGTATGGAAGAACTGCGCCAGACCCCTTTGATCTATTTCGATAAATATCTGGAAAAGGATCATCTCTATACCTACCGCATCGAGGCCCTTGACGCATCGGAACGAACCTTGGGACTCAGTGTGGATCTGACCCTTTAGACAGCTGATAGCGGGGCCATTTGACCAGAAAGGTACGCACATTCTTCAGTTTGATAACAGCAGTCCCACATATTATTCCATGGTGGTTTTTCCGCTGATCGGTGCCGGAATTCGTTGATGGAGATCCAGGATCAGGATTTCGTTGGTCCCTTTTTTAAGAAAGGGGGCCGGGCAGTACAGCCGCTGCTGGGGGCCGATATTCCAGTATCGGCCCAGGTTGCGGCCGTTGACCCAGACCAGGCCTTTTTGCCATGCGGACATGTCGATGAAGGTGTCGGCGGTTTTTTCCAGGGGGATGATCGTTCGGAAGAAGAGGGGCCCCTCGTCTCCATCAACCGGGATGGGGGAGAGGCCGGCAATGAAGGCGTCGTCCAATGGAAGAGGGTATACCCGCCAGTTCATCAGGGTCATGCCTTCGAGGCTTACCCGTTCGGTGATGCCTTTGCGGTCGATCATCTCCTGGGCGAAGTTGATCCGGCCCATGGCCTCCACCAGCAGGTCCAGCCTGGGAAAGGTTGATTCCGTCTGTGGAATATCGATGCTGTTTTCCCCCAGGCGCCTGTCTACTTTTCCGACATAACGGCCGTCCAGGTAGACCAGTACGTAATCGTGCGGTTCGGTGATCTTCAACTTGCCGTTTTTCCTGCCCACCAGTTCTGTCCGGTACAGAATCATCCCGTAAGACTGGTTATACATTTCCATGGGCTTCGGCTGAACATCCGGAATCCCATGGCCGATATGACTCAGCAGACTGGCAAACACTTCCGGTATGGCCTCAGGAATCGTCATCACCGGTACCGGTTCGGGAATGGAGGGAATTGTTCTGCCGGCCGGAAGTGCGGCTTTGATCAATTTTCTCAAAGCATGGTATTTGGCCGTAGGTCGGCCCTGTTCGTCAATGGGGGCATCGTAGTCGTAACTGGTGACATCGGGCTGATATCCGGTTCCGCCGGAATTGGCTCCGGCAGTGAAACCGAAATTTGTACCTCCGTGAACGACGTAAAAACTGAAGGATTTTTGATTTTCCAGCAGATATTTCACTTCCTCCAGCAGTGATTCCAATCCGGGACGGGCCCATTTCTCACCCCAATGAGTCAGCCATCCGGGGTAGGTTTCGCTGCTGAACACCGGTACGCCGGGCCGCATGCGCGATGCAAGCAGAAAATCTTCGTCCCGGCTTCCTGAATCCAGTCCCACCGCCGCCCCGGCCAGAGTTCCCGCTTCCAGCATATGAGGCGTCGGGCCGTCTGCCGTATAGAACGGAATATCCATACCTTCGGCACGCCACAACGCCGACAGCTCATTCAGGTAGCCGCGATCGTTGCCGTACGAACCGTACTCGTTTTCGATCTGCAGCATGAGAATCGGACCGCCGGTGCTGACTTGATACGGCTTCAGCACGTTCGCGAGTTCTGAGATATACGTTTTGACGGCATTCATGAAACGGGTGTCCCGGCAGCGAATCCGGATATCCGGATGACGCAGCAGGTAGGGCGGAAGTCCTCCGAAATCCCATTCAGCGCATACGTATGGTCCCGGGCGGATGAGAACCCATATCTTTTCCGCAGCGGCCAGACGGATGAATTCCGCCACGTTCCGTTCGGGGGAGCTGAAATCGAATTGCCCCTCAACCGGTTCATGGAAGTTCCAGAAAAGATAGGCGGAAATGCAGTTACAGCCCATGGCCGCGGTCATTCGGATCCGGTGCCGCCAGTATTCGGGAGGAATACGGGACGGATGGAGTTCACCGGATATGATCTGCAGCGGTTTGCCATCCAGAAGAAATGCCGTTTTACCGAGGATGAATTTGTGCGGTTTTTCTTGTGGGCTGGCAAGGATCATAAAAGGGATCAACAGGACAAGCAGCGGATAAAGCACTGTTTTGTTCATATTTTCATGATACGTGAAAATGGAAAAAAACTCATGATATAATGTGCGACTCGACAACACGGAGATGAAAACCGACAGATGAAGAATATTTATTTCATACTCTTTTTCGCACTGGTGCTTGGAGTCTGGTCAGGCATGCATTTCTTTGTCTACTTCCGAATGTCCCGGTTACTTGACATCGGAACCCGGGGACGTCTGTACCTGAAAGTTTTTCTGATTCTCATGGCCGTGACGTTGCTTCTGGGGCGAATAATCGCTTCGCACCTCCATTCCTACATCATGATGGAAATCAGTTACTACTGGTTGGCCGTCATCCCTTTACTCTTTTTTCTGCTGGTCGTCGTCCTGCCGGTCAATTTGGCCGTTCCGCGATGGAACACCGCCACCGCCTTCACTGTCTTGGGACTCACGGCGCTGATAACGGTGGCCGGGATGATCAATTACGCTCGCGGCTACATCATCAGGCAGGTTACGTTAACGACTCCGTCCCGGGTTTCCTTTTCCAATCCGGTCAGAATCGTACAGATTTCCGATCTGCATATGTCCGGAAACACGCCCATTGTCTGGGTCCGGGGCATGATCGACGATACCTTGGCTCAAAATCCGGACCTGATTGTCATAACCGGAGACATCCTCGATGAGGAACTTCCAAAAAACAATAGTCTCATCAAAGAATTTTCGAGACTGAAAGCTCCGTTCGGCGTGTTTGCGGTCAGCGGTAATCACGAACTGTACAACGGAATCCAGCATGTCGAGCGTTTCCTTCAGGCGGCAGGTATCACTTTTCTCCGCAACGAACGGTGTGATCTCGGCAATGAACTTTCTCTTTACGGTTTCGATGACGAGGAGTTCAGTCGGATGGACAAGAGCCTGCGAGGTAGACAACTGGAACTGTTGAATCAGCTCGATCCCAACCGCTACAACGTTCTGCTTTACCACCGGCCTACCGGTTTTGAAGAGCACGCCCGAAAAGGAATACACCTGCAGCTTTCCGGTCACACCCACGCCGGCCAGACGGTTCCGCTGAACCTGATCGTCTTTTCGATTTTCCGATACCCATGCGGACTGTATCATTTCGGAAGCAGTGCCATATATACTTCCAGGGGTACCGGCGTATGGGGGCCTCCGGTCCGTTTCCCGCTTCGCTCGGAACTGACGGTTTTTGACATCAGGCCGACCAGCCTTTGAAAACCGCCAATTCCGAACCGTTGACCCGTAAACTTTAACATTTCAGCTCTTTTCCTCTTTTCAGATATCGAATGGTGGTGTAAAATCCTCCGTTAGTGACCATCAGCTCAAAATACCCCGCAAAGCCTGCGGGGAGTAAACAAGGAGTCAATAATGGAGCAAACTTCTCTAGCCGGTTTACAGGAAGAATTGAACGAAATCCGTGAAGCAGGGCTTTACAAAGCCGAAAAGATCATACATTCGCATCAGGCGGCCCAGATCGAGGTCTCTCACCACCAGGGAGCACCCAAGCGATATGTCTCCAACTTCTGTGCCAACAATTACCTGGGGTTCGCCAACCATCCCGAAATCATTCAGGCGGCCAAAGACGCCTTGGATCAATACGGATTCGGTTTGTCTTCCGTACGGTTCATCTGCGGAACACAAGATCTGCACAAAAATCTGGAAGATCGCATCTCCGCTTTTCACGGTACCCAGGACACCATTCTCTACTCATCTTGCTTCGATGCCAACGGCGGACTGTTCGAAACCATTACCGGAGCCGAAGACGCCATTGTGACCGATTCGCTCAATCATGCCAGCATCATAGACGGCATCCGGCTTTCAAAGGCGCATCGGTACATATACAAGCACAACCGAATGGACGATTTGCGTGCTGTCCTGCAGAAAGCGAGACAGGGAATCGGTGCCAAAGGCGAGAAGTTCGAAACTCCGGTTCGCCGCGTTCTGATTGCCACCGATGGTGTCTTTTCCATGGACGGCGATGTGGCCCAGCTTCATGAAATCGTCAAATTGGCGCGTGAATTCGGGGCCATGGTCATGGTGGATGAATCTCATGCCACGGGATTCTTCGGTCCCAACGGACGGGGAGCCGCCGATCATTGCGGAGTGCTTTCTGAGATCGATATCATCACATCAACTCTGGGGAAAGCCATGGGCGGCGCCTCGGGCGGATTCGTAACCGGAAAGAGAGAAATCATCGAGATGCTGAGACAGCGTTCTCGACCTTATCTTTTTTCAAATACGCTGGCTCCGTCGATTGCTGCGGCGTCCATCAAGGCTTTCGACCTGATCGATCATCATCCGGAACTCCGGGACCGTCTCAGGGAAAATACGCAGCTTTTCCGGAAATCCATGGTCGAACGCGGTTTTACCATCATTACCGGAATCCACCCGATTGTTCCGATTCTGCTCGGGCACTTCAAGGATGATGCAAAATTGGCTCAGCAGATGGCCGCCGAGCTGTACGATGAGGGTATTTACGTGGTCGGCTTCTCGTTTCCAGTGGTTCCGAAAGGGGAGGCCCGCATCCGAGTCCAGCTGTCCGCCGCTCACGGTACAGCCCAGATCAACACGGCCATCGAGGCGTTCACCCGAGTGGGCAGAAAATTGAACGTTATTCCTTAGACAGACTTTCCTGTCGGGCTGTGAAACGGTCTTTTCCCGACAGCATCAGTGTCGTCAAAGGCATTTTTTCTCGGATCTGATCCTCGATATTCTGCGCCAGTTCCCTGATTTCCCATTGAGCGTGGGCATCGGCCCGCAAACGGATGAAGTGGTAAAGGTCGCGCAGGTTGAAACGCATCAGGACTCTCCTTCGGTGGGCATTGGTCAGGATATATCCGGCAGCGTCACCCAGGGCTGTTCTGTATTTTTCGTAAAAGCTGTCCGCTTGGTCGGTTAAAGCAATAAAATCAACGGCGAGACCTGCGTCTCGGATCTGATCCGGAACCGATACACCGTATTCCGGAGAGTAGGGGCCGGTCAGCAGAGAGGCCATGCGATGGCGTTTCAGCTGGGCGAAACAGGATGCACTGATGGTCGCTTCAAATGCAATGGAAACAAATTCGAAATGCCTCGGAGGCGCATCGAAAAACGCCATGTTCCTGAAGAGTTCACTGAAGTACCGTTTCTTCTGCTCCCGGGAAAGACGGTTCACCTCCGCTGTCGCCGCTGAGAGAGGCATTTGTTTTTCTGTAGAGATCAATAAAGAGAGTACGGTGTCATCTCCATTTTCGGGTAATTCAAAGAAACGGAGATTGAACCGGTCATGCCCCGGATTGTCGTCTGTTTGGACATGAAGCGATGCAACATTTACTCCAAACTGGTTTTCGAAAACGGAAGGCTGGGCAAAAAGGATCAGTGAAGGGGCGATACTTTCCACCAGTCTGTACAGCTCCTCTCCGATTTTTCTGACTTCCTCCAGAGGGCTGAGATGAAATCTTCGGAACAGATGCTCCAGGTTGCGGGCGTTGATGGTCACACCGACCTGCCCCATGAAGGCCAGGGGGAGAATGTAGCGGGCATCTTCCTTGGCACGGCATTCCAGTTCGTTTGCCTCGTTTCTGTTCGAAGGGTTGCCGTATTGGACGGTCAAACGCTTCGATAACGATGAAAAGGCGGATTGGTAGAAATCATACAGTTTACCCGCCAGACCGCCGAAGGGCTCTTGCAGGCCGGCGGTGATCATTTCGTCCGGCATGATCCAGCTTTCCTTCAGGGTGACATAACGTTGGGATCTCTCGGTGTAGGATACCAGACGAAACTGCTCAACCGCTTCCAGAGCCAATCGGGATATTTCCATCAGATCAAAATTGAAAACCGCGTGCTCGGCCACCGAATGGTGACCCATTCCGAAAATGATTTTTTCATTTGATTTTCGTGCTTTTCTGATGTCGCTTCTGGCTTCCTGCCTGAGTTCCTCGATAGTCTTGACGCTTCTGCTGATTCTGGCGTATGCGGCGCTGAACACTTCGGGGCCGATGATCGTTCCCTGGGGATCCAACTCTTTCAGAATATCTTTTTCGACATTGTAACCGGCTAAGCGGATATCCATCTCAAAACCTCCCTGCTTCTGCCAGCGTTGATTCAGCTGTCAGTGGTATTTTTCTGTTCTTCCGATTTTTTCTGAGACTGAAATTCCTGTATGTGCTGGATCATGTGCAGTGCCGCTTCATCAATGGAAGTGTTGTTCCATATCTCCACGACCCGGATGTTCTCTTCCGCAATGACTCTGAGAAAGAGCTTTTCTCTGGCCTGCTGATCCAGTCCGTCGATTTTTCTCAATCGTTCGTCGGTCTGCCGTTCTCTGAATACATCATTAGAGACACGAATCAGAAACATGATATCATACGTGTTGATCCAGAAACGAAAAAGAGACTGCATGACGCGATGATGTTCCAGAAGATTCCGTCGAGTCTCTTCTTTCTTCTTCTCATACGAAGCGAGCCATGAAACCCATTGATCGATAACGGACTGATCACAGAGCAGGTAATCCAGAGGGGAGTAGAGGTGACTGTTCTCTTCGTTGATCTGGGTGGTGAGGTAAAAGAACTGGCTTTCGAAGTGAGAACGCAAATGATCGTCAAACGGATTTTTCCTGGAAATTTCATCAATCAGGTTCACCCTGGATTTGATGGCCAGGATTTTCCGTACCTCTTCAACCAGAGAGGATCTGCCGCAACCCGGAACGCCCGAAAAAGAAATTTTTAACATCATTTTGATGATAATCAAAAGACATCGGGGTGTCAAGAACGGCTTGAACCCATATCGTTGGTATGATATGTTATTGATAAGACAATACCCATGAAGTTGAATAAATTGTGTCTCTCATTGCTCTGGTTGCTATGTTGCATAGTTACGGTTCATGCCCAGGATGCCGACACGGACGACCCGGTCATTCTGGGAGACGAGAAATTATTCGACGGAAGATACTATACCTGCCGGGGCAATGCGGAACTCTTCTACCTGACCTACCATGTCTTCGCCGATGAAATCGTTTACGACACCCGGGAAAGAACCGTACGGGCCAGTGGCCGGGTGGCCATGAGTGACCGGGACAACGTCATCAGCGGAGATTCTTTCACCATGGACCTGAAAGTCA
>CAYMND010000102.1:0-8401 GCA_964391685.1 uncultured Clostridia bacterium
AGGGCACTGCCTCTGCCGGTGACGCAGAAAGGTTTGGACTGGTCGGATCATCGCAATTACTGGGCAAAAGGATTTCCGGCCATGATGCTGCACAGTTGTCCCTTTTTCCAGAATCCAAACTACCACGCCCCGGGAGACAGACCTGAACTGTTGGATTATCCGAGATTGTCGGCTCTTTCGAGAGGATTGTGCCGTTTGGTGGAAAGCTGGCCTTTCTCAGGAGAACGGTGAAGGAGGAGATATTGGGCTACCTTGAAAAGAATTGGCAATCGGTATTACTATACTGGCGGTGAGAGTGGCAAGCTTGCCAAAGAAGGTGAATGTGGTTGCGGCAGAAGCCTGGTTGTTGACAAATGAACGATAATTTGATGATTGTTTTCGTGGTATCGGCAGTTTTTGTAATGATTTTTCTGGCAGCCCGGTACATTCTGAAGCGGCAGACGCTGAAAAAGGAAGAACTGGAACGCATGGTTATCACACGCACCGAGGAAATCATCAGCAAGAATGTCGAGATCATGCGCCAAAGAGATGAACTCCAGAACAAAGCCGATGAACTCGAGAAATTATCGCTGGTCGCTCAGGAGACGGAAGGTGTCGTGGTCATTCTTGACAAGGGAGGATATCTGGAATGGACCAATCCCGCTTTTGAACGGATCTACGGAATGACATTGGATGAATATACGAGAGACAGGGGACGGCATATATTCGAGGCAAGCCACAATCCCGATGTCCGCATTCACTATCAGAAGGCTCTGCAAACGAAGCACTCTGTCAATTATAAGACTCGTTTCGAACATCCGAAACAGGGAATCATGTGGTTCAATACCACCTTGACTCCCATTTTTGATGAAAAAGAAGAACTGAAAAAGGTCATCATCGTCGATTCCGATATCACGAGTATCGAACAGGCCCTTCACGCCAAGAGCATCTTCCTGGCCCGGATGAGCCACGAAATCAGGACACCGATGAACGGGATCATGGGATTCACGGATCTTCTTCTGGATACTCCGCTCAATCCGGAACAGCGTGAATTTACGCAGACCATCAAACGCAGTGGGGAATCTCTGCTCGGTTTGTTGAACGATATTCTCGATTTTTCCAAAATCGAGGCCGGACTGTTACGGTTTGAAAAAGTGAATTTCGATCCTGAGCCTGTGGCTCATGATGTCTGTGAACTGCTGGCCACGAGGCTGGAGGACAAACCAGTCGAAATATTCTGTGCCATAGACGAAAATGTACCGTCAATGATCTGCAGTGACGCAGTGCGGTTTCGTCAGGTGATTGTCAATCTGATGAGCAATGCGGTCAAGTTTACCGAAAAAGGGGAGATCGAGCTGTCAGTCCGAATCGACCAGGAGACCTCGACACACCTGAAAATTCATATCCTGGTACGTGATACCGGAGTAGGGATTTCGTCGGACAAATTGGATCTTATTTTCAACCTGTTTCAACAGGCTGATGACTCCATCACCCGCCGATACGGAGGCAGTGGACTGGGACTGTCCATCTGCCGCCAGATCGCACAGCTTATGGGAGGAGATGTCTGGGCCGAAAGCAGTCCGGGGCTCGGCAGTACCTTCCATTTTACCGGCTGGGTGGAAAAGAGTGGTCAAACCGATGACCGTCAGGATATCGTACCTTTGCTGGCTGGAATCCATGTGCTGCTTGTGGACGATGACGCCGAGAGTATGCGCATCCTCTCCTATATTTTGCGTCGTGCGGGTATCCATGTGTCCGAAATTTATGACAGCAATCAGGTGATAAAATTTCTCAGGGACGCTCAATGTCACTATCAGCCGGTTCAAATCGTTTTTATCGAGATTAAAATGGAAGACGAAAACGGTTATGAGACGGCGAGAAAGATTCGAAATCTTGAGTATCCCATATCAGAAATACCGGTTATTGCGATTTCCTCGATGAATTTCCGTTTGAATCGAAATTACGACAAGGCCCTTTTCAACGGTTTTTTATCGAAACCCGTGCGCCGTGCCCGGTTGATGCAGATGATGAAAACCCAGCTGATCGATCACGGTCTGATTTCACCGGCGGTTTTTCCTTCTGAAACCGAACAGATCGATCGGATACCTTCGGAGAAAGAGGATGCCGTTCAAATCCTGCTTGTGGAAGACAATGTCATCAACCGCAAACTGGCTCACCATATGCTCTGCAAAGCAGGGTACAAGGTGACTCAGGCGGAAAACGGCCGGGATGCCCTGGAGCGGATCATCAATGAACCTGGTGGATTTGATATCGTCTTCATGGATATCCAGATGCCGGAGATGGATGGTCGGGAAGCGACCGCTGAAATACGAAAAATGGGTTTTTCTTCTCTTCCGGTTGTGGCCATGACGGCGGAAAGCATGCCGGGAGACCGTGAGCGGTGTCTGGCCGCTGGGATGAACGATTATATTTCGAAACCGATCAAGAAGGAGATCGTCCTGCAGATGATTGACCGCTGGATCATGCATTCGGTACCGTCTGCAGAGGGTTCAGCGCTTTCTCATGATGATCCAGATCCCGGCGGCACAACCAATGAACAGCGGCCATTGCCCGAAGTGGAGGGGGATGCCGAGAACCTGGGAACTGACAGCGGGGTATAGGATCAGGCTGCTGTACTGCAGCGGTCCCACAATCATCAGTTGACCTCTCTTGAGTGCCATTTGGAGAGAAATGAGGGCCAGAATGGCGAATACAACGTATAGGTAAAGGAAGACGGAAGAGAAATAGACCGAGATTTGATATTCGTGGCGTGCCACCAGAATTTTCAGAAGGATGACCAGGATGCCCGAGGATTGCCCCGAACACAGTGCGAAGAAAAAAACGGCTCGTGTTTTTGATATGAGTCCCATAATCAGAAAAAAAAACGGGATGAGAAGGATTGCGGAAAGGATAAAACCGTTCGGATTTGACCAGATTTCGATATTTTTTTGATGAGGGAACAAGCCGAGCAGGCTTATGGAACAGACAATCAGGATGGCGCCGATGGTATCGCTGGAATAGAGAGGTTCTCCGAGCATCAGTTTGGCCAGAAAAATCATGATCAGGATGCCCAGACCCGCAAAAATACTGGCTTCTTCCGGAGTCAATCGTTTGACTGCCAGGGCAGTGAAGATACCGGAGGCGTTCATGATGATGAAGCCAAGCGACCAGATCAGTAAGGAAAAGAAGAAATCCCTGTTTTTTGGGCCCTTCCAGCCGATCCAGCCAATGCCTTTCTTCATCAGAACGTTACCGGTTCCCAGTGAGCCGTAGGCACAGAAAGCAAAGAAAAAAGCCAGATAAAGAGGCATTGGTTGAGAATCAGCGTTTTTTCAGGCTGGCTGAAAGAGCGGAGTCGAACCAGTGCCAAAGAGCCTGATGATGGGCCATGGATCCGGTTTTTTCCAGCTCATTCTTAATACTGTAGTCCAGTTCGCTGCCGATAGAACCGTAATTCATCCAGGCGAGCTTACCGGTCGTGTCGGATGACGAAACGGATTCGGATCCGCTGAAGGAAGACACTTTGAGGAATCGTTTTCCGGTACGGTAAAGGGAACGATTCTCGGGATGATACTGAACGCCGAGAACTGCAGGATATCGCTGGTGTTCGACGATTTCGACGATTCGGCCATCCATGGATGTAGCGGTCACCAGCAACCCGTGTCCGATCCGGCCCAGGGCCTGATGATGTGAGGACAGGATGAGAGGATTTTGATTGCCGCTCACGCCCAATTTCGCCGTAATGCGCCCCAGTCCGTTTCCTCTGATGCGGTGAAGGGCCGGCGGCAGCGATTCCTCGATATGATAATTAAGGCCGCTCAGGTAACGACTGCTGTGAATTTCTTCGGGGGACTGGCGTAAAACATCCTCGTAACTGTGCAAACCGTAGACTTGTGAGGGGATATCCTGGATCAGGGTGCCCCCGGCAGCGGCGTTTAGGGTCTGGCATCCGAGACAGATGCAGAGCACTGCGTATTCGGGGCGTTTCTCCAGAAAGGGGATCTCTGCATTTTCGGAGATATCTGCATCGCCCACCAGGTGGTTGAGAAAAGAGAATTCATACATGCTTCGGATCGGTGTGGTGGCTTCAGTCGTCAGGTTCATCTCTTCTCCGTAAAGACGTGGAGGAAGATCCATTCCGCCGGTGAATAGAATGCCGTCACTCTGGTCGAACAGCTTCTGAAACTGTGAGGTCCATGGGTTGACGCCTCGTCCGGGTCTGGAGCCTGTCAGGTCGATCCCACCTTTAATGGTCATAAAACGAATCCAGGAGAGATTGTTTTCGGCCACAAACTTCCTGGCAGGTTCATAATCGCTCAGCTCATCTTCGTGATAAACGGCTATCACCTGAACATCGGTATCGAGGAAGCCCTGCTTTTTCAATTCCACCAGATTGTCGATCTGACTCTCCAGCGGTCGGATCAGTATCAGTACCGGCGATGTGTTTTCGGCTTGCAGGCGGATTGTAAGTACCGACACAAAAAGAATGAAGATAAGTGAAAGGGACTGACCCCTTCGGCAGAAAAACCGTCTCATCCTGTCCTCCTCGATTGAAGGATCATTGTACCTCAAGACAGAGTGGTGAGCCAGGAAAAAATGTTGACACTCCGCCTCCGACTGATTACCATCAGGGTATGGATTCAGAAAAGCTTGTTACATGGAGAGAACTGCCCGTTTCGGGAAAGGCTCCTGCTTGGATGTGGAACGACGAAAACGGCAGATTCCGTGTGGAAGCCGAACCCTGGCGCATCGTGGGACCTCATGGTGACATTTTGCCCATTCCCGGAGTCATCTGGATTGATCGGGTGTTCATGCTGAAACGGTTGATAGCCCTGGCCGACTGGCGTGCCCGGACTCTTCGGCTCTTCGACACGGAACACTTTTCCCTGTCCGATATGAACCTCCCCGAGCCTGTCGATGTGTCCGCCATGCAGGAAGCCGATAACGGAGAATATTGGATTCTGGTTCGTTCACAGGCCCAGCTGATGAAGATCAATTCCCGGGGAGAGGTTCTGCATCGGTTGGGCTCCAGGATCGGGCTCTTATCTGAAAAGAGGCTGGGATTCGAATGGCCCGACGATGCGTTGTTCAGATCGGAAGATTCCACCGTCCTGGTGGCCGACAGCGGCAACGACCGCCTGGTCCGTCTGAACACCGTCACCGGACAATTCAACTCATTTCCCCTTCCGCTCACACCACGATTCATCCTTCATGACGGTCCGGACGGGTGGCTGGTCAGCGATGGTGCGGATTCTTTGCTTTGGGGGTCAGATGACTACGGACCGATGTATCATCATCGGGGGCAGCCCATGAATTGCTGTCACTTGATCCGACAGGGGAAACAAATCTTTTGCGCCGATGAAACTGGGTGCTGGAATACTCTGGTTGTGTGTAAACCAGATCCAGAAAAAAACAGCCGACTGAGATGTGCTGATCTGTTACAACGTTTGGAAAAAGAGAATTCTGATCCGACCCAGCTTCTGTCGGAGATTGACTTGCCTGATATGCGAGAATTGAAGAGGTATGGGGGAAAAAACTCACAATTGATGGATTACATGGGGAGGGTTGAAACGCTTAGACGTCTACGCCCGGATCCGTGGTTGGTAGAAGAGGATCTGTTGCGGGAAGCTCAACATTTGTACCAATTACATGAAGATATGAATAATGCGGAAGATCACGAATTTATTAGAGTTGAGCATGCGGTTATAGGTTATCGACTGAGAAAGCAACTGAATGAAGTGATTCATTCTGTACAAAACTGGTATGAAATGGTTGACGAAATGACCGGAAAGGGTGTCAAAATAGATCTCCCCGATCATCAGGTCGTTACGGGGATGATTGAGTATGCTCGAAACCGATTAGTTGAGATTAAGGCCGAATTGAATCAAATGATCCACCCTTTCGAAGACTCTGCCCTAGTCGGTGTGGTAGTACGGTATACCCTTGCAAGAAAGGTTCTGGAGGCACTGGGCAAAACGCCTGGTAAAAATGGCATCAAAATGTTGAATAGAAGCCTCATCTGGTTGATCGAATCTTTGGATATCCTGAAAGGAGATCTATATCTTCAACGGAAGGATATCGACCGTTTCAAGGCTGCATACGAAGCATCAATCGCCAAGCATCCAGATAAACCTTCACTTCCAATGAGGTACATAGATAAGCTGATACAGATTGATGACCTGGATACAGTAACTCAGCGCCTTTCACTTCTGAATAATCGTCAGCAGGATAACTTAAATGCCCGCTTGTCAGATGTATACCGCAGAAAAGGGGATATAGTCAAAGCAACTGAGCATCTAAGGAAGGAACTTGATCTTTTTCCTCACCGTTTGGATTTGATTGTGTCATTGCTTGAAATTACTCCGATGGAAAGTGAGGAACTGGACCGTAGAATCAGGAGAGCATTGATCGGGCGCCGGAATCAGATTGACACACATTATCACCTGGGGCGGATATATCAACTTCTTGGAGAAGTGGAAAAGGCTTTGGACTGTTTCTTCACAGAATGTGAACTGTTTCCAGAAAATGGTAAATCTTTATTACAGATCAAGGAGTTGTTTTTTCTTCATAAAGAAATAAAAGACAATTTAACAAAAGAGCAAACCGAACGTCTGTGGTTGATCATTAAAAATCGCTTGAATTCCTGTAAAGCGGATGTGGCCGGAGTAACACAACTCCTTCCGTTTCTGTTTATTTTAAATCGACTGCAAATCGGAGAAGCAGATCGAGCGTGGTTGAAAATGACTTTGATTGAAACAGATCACCCCGAGTGGCAGAGTGAAATCCAGATGTTTTGCAAGTGGATGGAAATCACCGGAAAAGCGGTCCATCACTTTCTTAAATATCCAAAGGATTTGATATCAATGCTGGAACATGGAAGTTGCAGAGAAGCTGCAGCGAGAGAAGTGCTGGCTACAGATCCAATTAGACCTGCCCTTGCCGATACGGTGTGTCTTTTTCACCCAGAAGCCTGTATTGATAGGAAAAAGGATTTTCCCTTACAAATTGATGTAGAATTTGCATTATCTTCTGGTTTGATGAAGATACCGTTCCGCTCAATTCAAACGATCGGTGGGACACTACTTTACACGGAGGAAGGCCAAAGGAACCTGTGGGCTTCTGAATTCGACGATTTTCAACAGAAAAGCCGGGTATGGACATTCTCAGGAGCGGATCACCCCTTTTGGCTGGTTCACCCTGCACTGCAAACGCTGTTGATATGGGATGAAATTGGTAAATGCCTGAAAGAAATCGATCAAAATGGACAATTGCTGGCAGAAGCTTGCTACGGAAAAAGGCCCGTTTGGGTGGTTCGGAATCAAAAAGGGTATATCGTCTTCCGGCATACTGAAAAAAGAGTGGAATGGGCGGCTTGGACTAGCCGTGAGGGAATGGTTATGCCGTACCTGCCTTTGAACGACCCACCGGAATCTCTACTGGGAGTAGGTAATGATTGGAGCGGATTATGTGCGAGCAGGAAAGTGAAATTCTGGACATTTCAAAATGGATCATTCATGCCTTTGTTCTGTCAGAGCACTGGACGTTTTGTTTTACAGTCCAGTTGCATTTGGAATCCTGGTCAATATCTATTGGCATTGCTTTCCTTTCGTGAAGGAATCAACTCTAATCTGAGTTTATATACCCTAGAGGGAACACTCTTACAACGGATTCCTCTGCCTGATATTGGAGTCGACAGCTTGACCATCAGCGATTCTGGAGATATCTGCTTGGGGCGAAGAGGCCAATGGCTTTCGCTTTTGAAGGGAAAATGGCGAATCATCCCTGAAGCTCTTGGGGCAGGGTGATCATTTCCATTGAAAGCTATCCAGATATTTACTAATAATGAGTTTTCTTATGCCGTTTTTATGTATTTGAATCAAATTACATTATATTAATTGTTGTATGAAACAACAGAATAGCAAGAAGAAAAGTTCTTTCAGACGAAAAAAACAGCTCTATGTTTACATTATTGAAAAACTCTGTATGTATGATCGGTCAATGTGGAGGCCTGCATAAATGAAAGTACTCGTTTTCGGAACCGGAGCGGCCGCTGAGTCCTTGGTCAAAAAGAGTCAAGATGTCTATGAAATAATCGGATTTATTGACAACAGCAGCCATAAGCAGGGGAATTTGTTCTACGAGAGAATGGTATACAGCCCCGAGCAGCTGCCCAGCTTGCATTATGACGCCATAATAATTGCCAGTCAGTGGCATCGGGAAATCAGGGCTCAACTGATGAATCAATGTCATATTGCGGGTGAAAAAATCAGGCTCTCTCCAAAGGCTTTCGCATCAGAGGGGAAACGATATCGCCCTTTCAGTGATCCCGACACGTTGGAATATGCACGCAAAATTCTGATACAAATGACCAGGCTCCTGGAGGACAATCATATACCATGTTTTATTGATCATGGAACCCTGC
>CAYMND010000103.1:0-8369 GCA_964391685.1 uncultured Clostridia bacterium
TGATGTGGCAGTTGCTGATGGCTTCCACCACGCTGAAGCCTTTGTGCTGGAATGGTTTTTGATGACTTCCTTGAGCTGAACCATGCGATTGACAGTCTCTCTGGCGATGAATGAGGCCCCGCAACCTTCGAGTAGTTTGGCTACGTCGAATCTGGGTTCGATGTTGCCGTACGGAGTGGTTTCGGTGATAAATTTCCGGGGAGTCAGCGGGGAGACCTGTCCTCCGGTCATGCCGTATATACCGTTGTTGATCAGAATCATCTTGATCCCGATGTTGCGCCGGGCGGCGTGAATCAGGTGGTTGCCGCCGATGGCTGTGGCGTCACCATCCCCTGAGATGACCACTACCATCTTTTCCGGACGCGACAGTTTGATGCCGGTGGCAAACGTCAGGGCACGTCCGTGGGTGGTATGCAGGGTGTTGGTGTTGAAGTAGGTGGGCATACGACCGGAGCAGCCGATGCCGGAAACGACGACAACATTGTCGGGATTCAAGTCGAGTTCGGCAAAGGACATGGCGATGGCTTTCAGGATTACTCCGTCACCGCAACCGGGGCACCAGGGGGTCGGAAAGGTACGATAGCGGATATAGCGTTCGTAATTTCTCATGACTAAAACTCCTCAATGGCCTTCAGCACCTCGAACGGGGTGAAGGGGATACCGTTGGCACGCAGCAGTGCTTTTTGCCTGACATCATCACTGGCGACGCGTTCGATTTCATACTTCATCTGACCCATGTTCATTTCCACAGTCAGTACTTTTTTGATACGTTTGAAGCGGTTCTTGAGGGCCTCTTTCGGAGACGGCCAGATGGTCAGCGGCTGAAACAGTCCGGCTTTAATGCCTTTCTCCCGGGCCATCTGCACTGCCGGCAGGGCGGCTCGCGCCGATACGCCGAAAGAGAAGACCATGATTTCGGCATCTTCCATCTCATATTCTTTGAACTTGATGATCTCGTCCAGGTGATGATAGATCTTCTGCATGCGAAGGGTCTGCATATGGTCGGCGTTCTTGGGGTCGGCGCTGGGCCAGCCGTGAGCGTCGTGCTCCAAGCCGTCGATGTGGATCGGATAGCCCTTGAAGAAATCGACACGGGGGGGGTTGAAACCGATTTCCCGATCATAGATGTTCAGGTCTTTAATTACGTGAGGCGCTTCGGTATAAATATCCAGTGTCTTCGGGTCGGGGATCTCGATGTCTTCATGGGCTTTGGCCAGGACTTCGTCAAGCAGGATGATGACCGGATTCCAGAATTTCTCCGAAAGGTTGAACGCCCGGATGGTTTCGGAGTAGAGCTCGTCTGCGAATGCCGGGTAGACGACGATGATCGGATGATCTCCGTGGGTGCCCCAGCGGGCCTGCATCATGTCGGACTGGGAGGGCTTGGTGGGCAGACCGGTGGATGGGCCGCCGCGCATGACGTTGACAATGACCAGAGGCACTTCGGCCATGACACCCATACCCAGATGTTCCTGCATCAGTGAAAATCCGGGACCACTGGTTGCTGTCAGCACCTTTTTACCGGCCAGGGATGCACCGATGCAGGCTCCGAGGGAAGCGATTTCATCCTCCATCTGGATGAATGTACGCCCGAGTCGGGGGAATTCCTGTGACATGTGCTGGGCAATCTCGGATGACGGGGTGATGGGATAGCCGGCAAAGAAATCACACCCGGCTGCGATGGCCGCATTGGCGATGATAATATTGCCCTGCATTACTTTTCTGCTGCTCATTTTGCTTCCTCGCTTTGGTCATAATTCACGAAAATGGCGAAGTCCGGGCAGCGGAACTCGCACATTTTACAGCCGATGCAATATTCTTGCGCGTCGACTTTGACGGAGACTCCAAATTTGCTTTCAATATTGTCTTCCAGTTGCAAGGTACCTGTGGGACAGATATCCACACAGAGGCCGCACCCTTTACAGTAAGCGGATATAACCTTCAGTTCGTTTTTTTTGGGTGAAGGTTTCCGTTTTTCCCGTCGGGTGAGGGCTTCCTGGTTCAATTGTTTTTCATGTTTTTCCATGAATCACCTCTGGTTTGGGGTTGTATTAAATGAATCTTGATGCCAGCGCATCTTTGAATCTATGACCGTATCCTTTAAAAACTTTTCCCGTGCGTCGCAAGGGCGGCTCAGTTTCTTCCTCAAGCTTCCTTTCTCTGGAAGCTTGTGAATGGCTTTTCATCGTTCCTCCAGGTTTTGGATTCTACCATAACCGGTGTGGCATTGAAACAGCCTTTTGAAATATTTATAAAATTAATGCTTAAATTTTAAAAAAAGTCAACAATCGTTCGTTGAGATGAAATATGTCAAAAATCCGTTGCGATTACTCCAATAAGACCATATCGGCCACCAAGGCGGCAATTCTGATCATGTCCTTTACGATCGGTTCGTAGGTCTCCATGGCATCGATGGTTGCATGGATTCGGAAATCGGGATCAAGCCAGTCTGCAGTGTATTGGTTCAGGGCTTCCTGGTACAGACGATAAAAAGAACTGTTGGAATTGCTGTCGACAGTAATGAAGTACGGAGCATGACTGATTCCCGGCTCCCAGATCTGTTTGATGTTGCGGTATTCGAAGGCCAGTTCCAGGAGAAGCGGATAACCGGACTGCATATTCGCCAGTGCCGGTGTGATTCCGTAGGACGGGTAATGGATGTAAAAGTCCGATGCTCCCGATGTGGAATTGATTTCCTGAACTGTCATGTCTGCCGTTTCTCCCAGAACGATCCCCTCGATATCGGCCAGTTGGTTCTGGAATGCCCAAACATCGTTTCTTTCTGCGGCATTGACCAGAGTCTGCATCTTTCCCTTGAGCACATGAAACATCTCGATGGAGATCAGGAAGGAAGTGTCGTGGCCGGCCATATTGTTGAGAAGAACCGGAGAATTCACTTCAGCAATTCCTTCGGATATGACGCTGCCCATTTCGTTGCCCCATTCCATCGCCTGTTTGATGGAAGTCAGCAGTTCCCCGAGGGAGGATGTCAGTTCGCCGGCGAATTGGAGGCCCAGCTTGGCGGCGATAATCGACAGGCGGAGATCCAGATACTGCTGGGTCGCCGTCTCGACATATCCCTGCAGTGTCAGATCGGGAACATCACCGAATATGGCCAGGGCCTGGGCTCCGTACCGGATGATGGGGGACAATGTGGCCTGAATGTCTGCTGACTGTGCCTGGAGAAAGGCTTTCGCCGTTGTTCCGTAATCGAAAATGGCCAGGTTGTTCTTGAATTGAAGCGCCAGAACCGCTTTTCTGGCCAGCTCGGGATGTTCGGACCATTCGGAGGGGAAAACCCAGACGATGCCGCTTTTCCTGTCGCTTCCCGATCCCAGTATGATATCGAAACGGGTCGGTCCGGTGATCTGAGATGTCTGATATCGAATACCCCATTCCGTTTTTCGGAGAAAATTCTGATCCAGGGTACCATGACCGCCTCCATCAATGCTGGTGATCGGGACTCCGTCCCGGGAGACGCTGAAATAGCGGGAGCGGTCCAGCATGGTGAAATAAAATTCCTTCATGCCGGACTGGAGAACGAAAACATGGTCACTGGCCTGGACCATGTTTTCACAGCGGGAATATTCTTTTCCGCAGAAAAAGATGCCACCGGGATAGGTTTCCTCGACGGGTGTGAGTTTGTACCAGACCCTGTTTTCCGGCCCTTCATCGAAGGCCAGCCACTGGTCGGGAACGAACACCCAGATCTTTCCGTTTCTGATGTTGCGGATTCGGACGCCGTAGCAGTACCAGCCTGCACCGGAATTGCTGTTGTCATGCCGGAGTGTCAGAAACTCGATTTCATCCAGGTTCCATCCTCTGCTGATCCCTTTTCCGGACAGAACACTCTGGAAGCAGTCGGTTCTGCCCCGTTCGAACGGATCCGGGTTGCAGTTCGAGGAGTCGGCGTTCAGTTTAAATTCCCCGCTGCACCTTCTCATGCCCAAGGTGTCTTTCGGAGTGTACAGAGTCAGGTAAACGGCGGCATCTGTTCCGGCTTTCTCCATATTTCCGGTAAGAATTTTGATTTCGTAATCCGCTGTTTCATCACCGGCCAGGGCTGCAGGAGCACCGATGCCCATCTGCCAGGGCTCACGGTATGAGATGGATTTGCTGTAGACGATTTTTCGGGTTTTACGGGTACTGGCACCCCTGTCGTCGGTGACGGTAAGGGTGACATCGTACGTGCCCGGGTTACTGATGTGGCTGATCTGAACTTTGTCGGCACCTTCTTCACGGAGTGAATCACCGAAGTCCCAGCTGTACTTGATGATTTGTCCATCCGGGTCCCTTGAAGCGGAGGCATCGAAAACGGCGGTATTTCTCCAGAAATTTGCATCGACAGGTTCGACCAGGCGAAAATCGGCCATGGGAGGTTTGTTGGCCGGTGGAGCGATGACTGTGACCCGGAATTCTTTGACTGCATTGCCCAAGGTCAAAGTGAATGTATACTCACCGACCTGGCCCGGGGCGGTCCAGTTTTTTCCGGATAGCAAACCGGCGTTGACGGAAAGAGAGGCGTAGGACGGTGAGAAGGTGACGCCGACGGTGGCCCCGGTGTACACCGGCGAAGGGACGGAAAGGCTTCCGTTCAGCCAGCTAGCAGTTGTTTTGGGGATACGATGGATTACCGTGTGTACCGGTTTGTCCCGGTCGAACATGGAGATGAAGAGGTGTCTTGAGTTTGTTTTTATGAATACATCATCCCAGGCGGTTTGCAGGTAAAAGGGTTTTTCCGGGAAAGGATAGAAGGTGACCAGCTCCCCGTTATCCGGGTTCAGTGAGAGAACGGACTGCTCGTAACGACCCGTATCTCCGGCGATGAACAACCTGCCGTCGACCACTCCGCCCGCTTTCGGAGTGCCGGTAAAATAATCCAGCTCCTTGTCAAAACGGCAGCTGAGACCGGGAAGCCGGTATGAGACCAGTCGATATGAAGATTTCGGTTTGATCCTGTGGAGCAGCAGGAGAAGATGATTTCCTTGCGGTGAGATGTCGGCCCAGAGAATGCGGTTTTCATTCAAGGAGAGGGGGATTCTACCGGTCCGGTTGCCGTTGGCGTCCAGGGTGATGATGACCAGTTCCCCGGCTCCGAGGCTGCGCAGGTGGCCGGTGTTGATGCCTGCCGTCAGTCCCCGGCGATCGCCCGAATTCCAGGGGAAACAGAAATCGACGGCAGTCGAATGCTCCGGCTGGGGAATATCGAACTCGGCGGGGGTGAAAAGGCGGGCGGATCCGTTATTGTCGAGGAAAAGCAGTTTGAAATTTTCATTGGACCGGGTTCTCGGTTTTCCGGGGATCAGGACGGGAAATCCCTTGAAAATCATTTTTTCTGAATTGTGAATTTCATGTTGCATGAAGTCCAGAATATCGGTTGAAAATGATCGTTCCTGCCAGGATTGCCCCAAATCGGCCAGGGACAGCAGCATGGGCCGAACTTCCGCAGCCCTGTCGTTCCCCCGGGTCAAATACAGAACTTTGTTGCCGATGACCGCTTTGAGGTTGATCCGGTTTTCCCATGAGTAGGAAAAGACTTTGGTCTCCGTCAGCAGGTCGATTATATCTCCGGATGAACCGGAAGCGGAGACAATGTACCTGCTGGTCGTGGTGAGTATATCATTGTGAAACAGTGTCGTTCCCTCACCGGTCCGGGCGTTGAAGATGCGCAGGCCCAATGTTCGGGAAGATTCGCCTGCTGCTCCGACCACAGCCGCCCGGTTTTGGTACAGATACAAAGCCGGACGGGTGACAAAACTCCGATAGGGTTTCCTCCAGAGGACGGTTCCCGAGGGCTCCGCGATACAGGTGACCAGGTGAGTGCTTCCCCGGGAGGTTTGAACCAGCAGGAAATCGTCTGTAACAGCGATTTCCTGTACCTTACCTTCGAAGGTGCTGGTCTGGAAAGAGGGAACGGCACTGTCGGCTTTGGTTCCGAGAGAGAACGCTGGAAACATCAGAAGAAACGTCGCAACAAGTTTCAGGTGCATGAAAAACTCCTGTCTTGTCGGAATGATATCTACTAAGTAGTCCCGGGATGTAAAAAAGTCAAGTTGCGGTTCGGGCTGAGCCGTAAAAATGTTCGATCTTCAACCGTTGCGTTCCTACTCGCCGATGATCTTGACCAGAACTCTTTTGCGGCGTTTGCCGTCGAATTCGCCGTAGAAGACCTGTTCCCAGGGTCCCAGGTCCATTCTGCCTTCCGTAACGGCCACCACCACTTCCCGACCCATGATGGTCCGTTTGAGGTGGGCGTCGGCGTTGTTCTCGTACCCGTTGTGGCGGTATTGGCTGTAGGGTTTTTCCGGGGCCAGTTTCTCCAGCCATACCTCGAAGTCCTGGTGGAGGCCGCTTTCGTCGTCGTTGACGAATACGCTGGCGGTGATATGCATGGCGTTGCAGAGGAGGAGCCCTTCACCGATGCCACTTTCCTGGAGACAGGCCTCCAGGTGGGGGGTGATGTTGACCAACTGGCGCCGCTTTTCGATGTTGAACCAGAGTTCCTTGCGATAGCTTTTCATAGATTGATTATATCAGAAACAGAAAAATCTCAAGCCATCTGCCAGCGGTTGACGTCGAAAGCGAGCATGCCGGCCTGGTGCGCGCCCTCGATACCCAGTGCGCCGTCCTCGAACACCAGGCAATATTCCGGTGGGACCTTCATGTGCCGTGCCGCTTCCAGAAAAAGGTCCGGTGCCGGCTTCGGCGGAAATGGATCGTTGGCTGTGAGAACCGTGACGAATCGATCGGAGATCCCCAGTCGGTTCAATGTCCCAATCACGAAGGCCTCCGTGCTGCCCGATACCACACACATGGGGCGCTGACCGTAATTTTCCATTACCAGCCGGATGACGGACTCCACCGGTCGAATCAGGTCCAGTCCCGTCAGCAGGAAGCGGTGCTTCTCGGACACCAAAGTTCTGCCGTCCAGCCGGGTTCCGAATGTCCGATTGTACAGTTCAACGATGTCGATCTCCCTCATGCCGTTCAGCGGGGCCAGAAAAGCCAGGTCGAAGGAGGCTCCGAAACTGTCGAAAGCTTTTTTCCATGAGGCGATATGGAGATCCATCGAATCGGAGAGCGTTCCGTCGCAATCGAAGATCAGTCCACGAATCATGTCGGGGACGATGGGCTTGGTGCGATCAATTGTTTGCATACGAATTCTCGTTTGAGTCTTTCGACTCGAGAGGCAGGTTGGGGAAGAGTTTGTTAATCGTCAAATTTTATAACTTGCTGCGAGGTCGGTGTCAAGATTTGGTTTTACCTCAAGTCGGCTGTTTCTTCAGCGGAACCACCAGGACCGGGCACTCAGCTTGGTATAGAACCCCCTCATGGGTGCTTCCGGTCAGCAGATTAATCAGTAAAGTGTGGCCGTGAGATCCGATGACGATCATCCGCGCCCCGATTTCTCGGGCCTTTTCGACTATTTTTTGACAAACAGCTCCGCGTTCCAGGATATAGTCGACGTCTACCCCATCCGCTTTCAATTTCGTCACTTGTTCATTCAGGATTTTCTTGTCTTCTTCCAGATTTTCCTCCGTCAGTTTGGCCAGATACGGAACCGGAGCTCCTTCGGCCAAGTATACCGTATCAAGATGTTCGATGTGTATCAGGATCAGTTTCTCTCTCAGCGCCTTGGCCTGTATTACGGCCTGTTCGATAATATCCTGGAAGTTGTCGGTAAAATTGACTGCAGCTAAAATGCTCATTTTACCCTCCCTTTATATCTCTCTCTAGATCTATTCTGTTCGTTTTTTTCTTCTCTTTCAACATATCGATCCATTTATCTGTGAGGCAATGCGAAAGGTGGACTTCCTGTATGAAAGTATATTAAGATGGCTTTTACGGAGGATTACCGATATGGACCTGAAAAAAATGATTCGAGATGTACCCGATTTCCCCAAAGCCGGAATTTTGTTCAAGGACATCACCACCCTGATCGGAGACCCGAAAGGGTTTGCCGAAACTGTCAAAACCATGACCGCCCCCTTCCGTAACCAGAAAGTGGACCTGGTGTTGGGAGTGGAATCCCGGGGCTTTATCTTCGGTGGAGCCATGGCCCAGCAGCTCGGTGCAGGATTTGTCCCTATCCGAAAACCCGGAAAGCTTCCAGCCGAAACCATCGGCGAGGAGTACACTCTTGAATACGGAGTCAATCGACTCGAAATCCATAAAGATGGCCTTAAGCCAGGCCAGCGGGTGCTGATTGTCGATGACCTCCTGGCCACGGGAGGTACGGCCCGAGCCAGCGCCAATCTAGCCGGTAAGCTCGGTGCCGAAATTGTTTCGCTGGTTTTCGCAGTTGAACTCTCGTTTCTGGAAGGCCGCAAGTCACTGGCTGATCTGCCGGTTTTCTGCCTGTTAACCTT
>CAYMND010000104.1:0-8270 GCA_964391685.1 uncultured Clostridia bacterium
AATCCGATGAAGACGGCGCCCCACCCCATGGCCACATTCCACACTGTGGCCCATAAGGATGCTTTCGGCAATGACCCCGCGCTTTTTATGGACATGTAGCGAACGATGATATGCGGCTGCCCCGGTGAACCGAGTCCGATGCCGACAAATCCGATCAGGGCGCCCAATCCCAGAGAAAAAGGATCGATCAGGTCGGGATTGAGGGCTTTCAGCATACTGACCAGGGTGTTGAATCCACCGAGTCGCCACAGACCGATCACCGGGAAAACGATCAGACCGAAGATCATGATAAAAGCCCGGACCACATCGTTGTATGCAACCGCCACATACCCGCCCAGAACCATGTATATCAACACCATCAGAACCGAAGCCAATAGTGCCATTTCATTCGGCCATTCGAGAGCCACACTGAGCGCCTTGGCACCGGCATTGAATTGAGCCGAAACGTATGCGGTCATGAAGATGATGATGATGACGGCACCGACCCGGCGAATCAGATGCTTCCGTTCATCGGAATACCGCTCTTCGTAGAAATCAAGCAGCGTCTGGGCATCGCAGCGATTGCAGAAAACCCGCAACCTCTTTCCGATGGTCACGAACTGAAACAATTCGATGAGAATATAACCGACCACGGCCCAGACAGCTGAAATCCCCTTGACAAAGGCAATGCCGCTGACCCCCAGAACCAGCCAGGAGGACCTTCCGGAAGAGACGGCCGAAAGAGCGACAACCAAAGTATTCATCATCTTATTACCGATGAGGTAATCCGCCTGACTTTTCGTGCGCTTCACAGCCATAAAACCGACCAGAACAGGCAGAGTGAGAGTCATCAGAAACACTCCCATCGCCACGGGGTTGTTGAGAAGATGGTAGGGATTCATCGATCATCTCCTCCTTTACCTGCCCTGATAAAGACAACAACGGCGAGCAGTATTACCAGTACAGGCATCACGATGAGCAGCAGTCCGGCGCCCATAATCTCACCTCCTGCATGAAAACTGTCAATTAGGTCCTTGAGGTCCTTCCTGATTCTCTTAAAAGTAGGAAAAAAAAACAAGTCCGGGCGAAGAGAGTAAAAAAATGATGGATTACCCCGCCACCGCTTCCGCACTCTGGTTCCGGACGGTGGCCATCAACCGGACGCAGATAACCAGAGTCGGTTTCAACTCCAGCCAGGTCTGCAGAAAGGAATCCCCGAAAGCGAGAAGCTGTATCCGGAGATCGAGGCGGTTGCGAAACAGGGGCAGTTCGCTTTCAGGCAGGTGCCGCTTGGGGGGAGTCTTCAGCGACAGCGGATTAATGAACCGGCCTGACTTCCTGATTCCGTAATGCAGGTGCGGACCGGTGGATCTCCCGCTGTTGCCCACATAGGCGATGATCTGCCCCTGATTGACGGTTTTTCCGCTTCTGATCCCCGAAGCCACGGATTTCAGATGATAGTAATGGCTTTCGTATCCGTTCGGGTGACCGGCATATATGTATAACCCTTTCACAGAATCCCGGCCCACCACACGGATCCGACCCGATGCGGTACATCTGACCGGGGTCCCGATCGGAGCTCCCAGATCGATACCGGCATGGTGGGCGGAAAAGCCGAGAACCGGATGACGCCGGTTTCCGAACCTGGAAGTCAACCGCATGAAAGGAAGGGGACACCTGAGAAAAAACTTCTCCACCGCGTCCCCGCTAGGATGATAGTACCCGCCGGTACCATCCGGAAGATCATGCCAACCGAGTGTGATTTCCCTGCCGTCATTGTTGAGATATGCCGCCTGAATCCGTCCATATTCGATGAACCGCCCTTCCACATACCGTTTTTCCACCAAGAGGGCAAAACGATCGTCCTGCCGAAGATCCCGGTTGAAATCGACATCGTATTCAAACAGCGACGCCAGACGGTCGGCCAGGTCATCCCGCTCTCCGAGCGAAGCCAAGGCATCGAAGAGGGAATAGGAGATCCGGCCTCTGATGACATGAAGTCGTGATTTCACCGGTTTCACGTTTATGTGGACCTCGACCCGGTCCGATTCCAACTGCTCCACCACCAGAGTCTGCAACAGATCGATTTCATACTCCAGTCGGAATTGACCGGATTCGTTTTGTGTATAGCGTACTTTCTGACCGATCTGCAGACGCCTGGGATTGAAAAGTGGACGGATCATCTCAACAAGCTGAAAAGAATTTGTTCTGTTCAATCCCAGGGAAAGCAGAATGGATTCAAAGGTATCCCCGTTTTTCACCTGCCGTTCGCATTGTTTCTTGTGCTCACTCTTTTCCGAATTTTCAGGATGTATTCCAAAAGAATCCGCCAGGATCTCGGATCGGGCGCTCAGTGCCGGCTTTGGTTTCCGAACGAACCGACAAGTCAGAAAAAAAAGAGATGCCACGACAAAGAGAACGACGGCGGTGACAACCATTCGCCGAAAGATGAAAGTTTTGCGACCTGCGTACATCTGCGGATGATAGAAGATGCAGAACAAAAAATCAACCGACCTTTCATCATCGGCCTCGCATTCATTCCTTACAGGTATCTTTTTTGCTATAATCTTATCAACATGTTCAAATATATCATTCGGAAACTGTTCGGAACCAGAAACGATCGAGTACTCAAGAAAATGGCCTCTGTTGTCGCAGAGATCAACACCCATGAAGAAACCGTCCAGGCCATGACGGATGAAGAGCTCAAAGCGAAGACCCCCTATTTCAGAAACCTGCTCCAGACAGGAAAGACCCTGGACGACATCCTGCCCGAAGTCTTCGCCGTGGTCCGTGAAACAGCCCGGCGTGTCCTGGGCATGCGCCATTACGATGTCCAGCTTCTCGGCGGCATCGTTCTGCATCGAGGCATGATCTCCGAAATGAAAACCGGTGAAGGCAAGACCCTGGTGGCTACGCTGCCGGCCTATCTCAATGCCCTGACCGGAAAGGGTGTTCACATCGTCACCGTAAACGATTACCTGGCCAACCGTGACGCCAACTGGATGGGAGAAATATTCCGCTTTCTTGGACTCAGTGTCGGTGTCATTCAGCACGAGATGTCCGATGAGGAAAGACGGGACGCCTACCGCTGCGACATCACGTACGGCACCAACAATGAATTCGGATTCGACTACCTTCGGGACAACATGAAATTCGAGCAGTCCGCCCTGGCCCAGAGGCCCTTTTACTATGCCATCGTCGACGAAGTGGACTCCATCCTCATTGACGAAGCACGTACCCCGTTGATCATCTCCGGTCCGACGGAAGGATCCACCGCATTTTTCTACAATGTCAACGATTTCGTCAAACGGATCAAAAACGATTCGACAAGCTACGAACTCGACGAAAAATCGAAGACCGTCGTCCTGACGGAAACCGGCATCGCCGAAGCGGAGCGATTCTTCAAGATCGACAACCTCTACGATCTGTCCAACATGGAACTGCTGCACCAGATTTACCAGTCTCTCAAGGCCCACAAGCTCTTCGCCCGTGACGTCGACTACCTGGTCAAGGACAATCAGGTGGTAATCGTCGACGAATTCACCGGCCGCATGATGCCCGGCCGTCGCTACTCCGATGGTCTTCACCAGGCACTGGAAGCCAAGGAAAACGTCCGTATCGAACGGGAATACCAGACACTGGCCACCATCACCTTCCAGAACCTGTTCCGCATGTACGAAAAACTCTCCGGCATGACCGGTACGGCCATAACGGAGGCCGTCGAATTCTCAGCCATCTACAACCTGGATGTCATCGAGATCCCGACCAACCGCCCGTTGATCCGTATCGAGCATCCCGATGTCATATACGGCAGTCTCGAGGAAAAATGGAACGCCGTGGTCGAAGAGATCCGACACTTGCACGAAAAGGGGCAGCCGGTTCTGGTAGGCACCATTTCCATCGAGAATTCGGAGCTATTGAGCAAGTATCTCAAGCGGGAAAAAATCCCCCATGTGGTATTGAACGCCAAGTATCATGAACGGGAAGCAGAGATCGTCGCCCAGGCCGGAAGACTCGGCGCGGTAACCATCGCCACCAATATGGCCGGTCGCGGCACCGACATCCTGCTCGGCGGTAATCCGGATTTCATCCTCAGGGAAGAGCTCAAGAAAAAAGGCTATACCCTTCAAACCGCTCCTGAAGTTGTCGTCAACCAGCTCAAAATCGATATTGAAACCTCCTGCCGGGAAGCGCAGAAAAAGGTTCTCACCCTTGGCGGATTGCATATTCTGGGTACGGAACGTCACGAATCCCGACGTATCGACAACCAGCTCCGAGGACGTTCCGGTCGTCAGGGAGATCCGGGTTCCTCCCGATTCTATATTTCTCTGGAAGACAATCTGATGAAAATTCTGGGTTCGGACCGCATCAAAAACCTTCTCGTCCGTTCGGGAATGCGCGACGGCGTACCCATCGAGAACAAGCTGGTTTCCAGAGCCATTGAAAATGCCCAGAAGCAGATCGAGGGACAACACTTCTCCATCCGCAAACATCTGCTCGAGTACGACGATGTCATGAACAAACAGCGTCAGGTCATTTACACCATGCGGCATGAAATACTGATGGGAGCGGATCTGAGCGATCAGATTCAGTCCATGGTCGAAGGTACCAGTGCGGACCTCTGTGAAAGCTATCTGCCCGGTAATGCGGAAAGTACAGAATGGCAGGTCGATTCTTTTAAAAATGAATTGAAAGCCATTTTCGGCATCGATATCCAATCAATTCTCGACAATCCGGTTGAATCGTACAAACCGTCACAGGTTCAGGAATCGATCATGAAATACCTGAAATCCGTCTATCGGGAAAAAGAGCAGATGATGGGCACCGGTATGATGCGCGAATTCGAACGTTGGATCTTCCTGCAGATCATCGACAACCAGTGGAAGGATCACCTGCTGACCATTGACCATCTGAAAGAAGGCATCGGCCTGCGCAGTTATGCCCAGCGTGATCCCTTGATCGAATATAAAAAAGAGAGTTTCACCCTGTTTGAAGAACTCCAGCAGAGAATTGACGAAGAAACCCTCCGTTTCATCTACCAGCTGAAACCCGTAGTTCAGGATCAGCTGGAAAAACAGAAAAGCCGGCAAAAGAGCACAGTAAACCGCCCCACCCTCAAGATGCCGGGCCGAAAAGCGAAAAAAAGGAGATGATGATGTTCGAGAATAAATTCTTTCCCCGGAAAGGACTCACCTTCGACGATGTGCTTCTGGTGCCGGCAGCATCGTCCGTCTTACCCAACGAAGTCGATCTCGGCTGCCGGTTCAGCCGCAACATCCGGCTCAACATTCCTCTGATATCCGCCGCCATGGATACGGTATCCGAAGCGCAGATGGCCATCACCATGGCCCAGCTGGGAGGAATCTCCATTATCCACAAGAACATGTCTGTCGAGGAACAGGCCCAGGAAGTCCGTCGGGTCAAACGCTATGAATCCGGCATGATCGTCAATCCCATCACTCTCAAGCCCAACAACACCATGGCCGAGGCCCTGAGACTGGTCAAGGAAAAGGGAATTTCCGGGCTGCCGATCATCGATGACAGCGGACGTCTGGTCGGTATTCTAACGAACCGTGACATCCGTTTTACCACCAAGTTCAACAGTCAGATACACGAGTTCATGACCGCAAACAACCTGATCACCGTACGGCAGGGTATCACACTGGACGAAGCCAAGCGCATACTGCATCAGAACAAAATAGAAAAACTCCCGGTAGTTGACCAGAGCAATCACCTGATCGGCCTGATCACCCTGAAAGACATCACCAAAAAGGAAGATTTTCCGAACGCCTCGAAAGACAGTATCGGCCGCCTGATGGTTGGTGCGGCCATCGGAACAGCACCGGATACTCTCGAGCGCATTGCGGCGCTCAAGGAAGCCAAGGCGGACGTTATCATCCTCGATACATCCCACGGTCATTCTTCCCGTGTGATGGACATGGCTGAAAAAATACGCAATATGTATGATGACATGGAATTGATTGCCGGCAATATTGCCACAGCCGCCGCAGCCAGAGACTACATCTCTCTGGGGGTGGACGCCGTAAAAGTCGGGATCGGTCCGGGTTCCATCTGCACAACCCGAATGGTCACCGGATCCGGCATGCCCCAGATCACGGCGATCATGGAGGTTGCCGAAGCGGTGAACGATCAGATTCCGGTCATTGCCGACGGAGGCATCAAGTTTTCAGGGGACATCACCAAGGCCCTGGCGGCAGGAGCCAACACCGTCATGCTCGGTTCACTGCTGGCCGGTACCGATGAAAGCCCCGGAGAGCGTGTCATCTATCAAGGGAGAACCTACAAAAAATATCGAGGTATGGGTTCTATCGGTGCCATGAAACAAGGCAGCAAGGACCGATACTTCCAGGACGAGGATTCCAACTCGGGAAAGCTCGTTCCCGAAGGTATAGAGGGCCGCGTACCCTACAGGGGCAGCGTAAAAGACCTGATCCCTCTTCTTACAGGAGGCGTCAGAGCCGGTATGGGACTTACCGGGTGCCGCTCCATTGATGAACTGAGGGAAAAAGCACAGTTCATCGAAATCAGCAATGCAGCTCTGAAAGAGAGCCACGTACACGATGTGATCATTACTGAGGAATCTCCAAACTACAGACTTTAAACAGCAAGGAGGCAGGCATGAAGAGAGGATTACCCTGGCTGGCATTACTGTTGATTTTAATCGCGAGCCCCGTCTGGAGTACCGAATACTCGGTAACAAACCCCACGACCGCTATCGGCCTGAAACTGGCTGGATTCGGCATACCGAACCAGTTGCTGGAGCTGTTTCTGTACGAAAACCCACAGATCAGCGGCAACGCCATCGGGCTCGAAATCCGCAGCTACGGCGAAAAGGGATTGCAATCCACCTTTTCGGGCCTGTACTGTTTTGAATACAGCAAGATGTCCGGTAACGGTCCCTGGCGATACAGCCAGAATGATCGTCAGTTGAACGGATCCGGAGAAATCGTTCAGATCAACGCGACTGCAACCGTTTTGTTGAACCTTTTCCCAAGCCTTCCCGTGCATCCGTATATCGGTGCGGGAATCGGCATCGGACGCATATCGGTCTGGTACGAAGGAACATATCAGGATGAGCTCGGCACCACCATCAAAGATTCTTCGGACAAGAGCTACATCGTCCCGGTCGGTCATATCCCCATCGGAATCACCGGCAGCATCATGAACAAGTTTGAACTGCGCATCGAAGGGGGCTTCAAGAACGGTTTCTATATCGGCGGAGCCGTCAGTTATATTTTTTAGAATGATCAGTCAGCCCCAGTCAATCCGTATGATCGTGCCCATCCGGAAATTCCGATCATGATGTTCAGATGCGACGCGAATCATAGGCCCAGTGAAGCAGGGCCTGACGCTGACGCGGCCTGCAGTTCCAATCTCCCTTCATGCAGTTTTTCTCGACTGCGGCCCAGTGCCTCCGAATCGCCTTCCAGCGGTTGATCTGCCGTCGATCCTCGAAATCGATTCGCCGGCCCATGAAATACCGGCAGTACCACTGGAACCAGCCCCGAGGATCTTCAGGAAAAATCCAGCCTTTCTTCTGCCATACGGAAAGAGGCAACGAGGCGTCGACACCGAAGAAATTCAGTTTCGGGTCCCGTTTCCCAAGGGCCAGTTTGGCATTCACAAACCAGTCCGCGGGGAACTCCTTCCGGCAATCGGTCATGTATTTCCCCGCAAAAACCCCGAGGACCAGCATCTCTTTAGGAGTCAACTGAGGGTGAAAATCAGAGGCGAAGTTTTTTCCGATGGGTTCGACAAGATAATATCGATACCCCTGCTGCATCCTGTCGAAAACGATCACTTCAACAGCACTCATTTCATCACTTCGACTCGGTTCAGTTTACAACAAAGTAACAACTCATTGACACAGATTTACGAACGGACAGTTAACACTGGACCGGTATATTGATATAATAACATTATGTTTCGGAAAAAAGTTTTTGTATTTCTTATCGTTCTGTTCATTTTTCCTCTTTCTCTCGATTTGTTTCTTTCAGCCGACCCCCAAAACAACCCGATAGACTTCATGCCTCCTCCCGCTCAGATCCAGCAGACTGTACCACCGTTACCGGAAATCGATACCGTTAAAGAACGTCTGCCTGCGCTCACCCGAAAGGAAATCATTTCCTGGGGTTTTCGTTTGGCCAAGAGACATCCTTTCTTATGATCCGAAAGTATTCCTGGCATCTTTTCTTTCTGCTGTTCATCATCCTGGCTCTGATCAACCTGTTTCAGAAAGTGCAGGCGCATCAGTTCAGCGATGAAATTTC
>CAYMND010000105.1:0-8249 GCA_964391685.1 uncultured Clostridia bacterium
ATGAAGAGGTGGTGGAAGAATGATAAACAGAGCTAGGGGTTGCCTGATGGGCCAGCTGGCTGGTGACGCGCTGGGCAGCCTGGTGGAATTTCAATCGCCGGAAGGGATCCGAAAAGCCTATCCGGATGGTGTTCGGGATCTGGAGGATGGCGGCACATGGAATACTATTGCCGGTCAGCCGACGGACGATTCCGAAATGGCTCTGCTCCTGGCCCGCATGCTGGTCGAACGAAAAACCTACGACGCGGATGCCGCACGTAAAGCCTATCGGTACTGGATTGATTCGGGGCCCTTCGATTGCGGAATCACCATCGCTGCCGGGTTGAGGGGGGATCCCAACCCAGACAGTCAGGCCAACGGGGCCATGATGCGGATCAGTCCGCTGGGCATATTCGGAGCCAACCATCCCTTGGAAAAAGTGGCCGAATGGGCCATTCAGGATGCCGCCCTGACCCATCCCAACCCGATCTGCCTGCAGGCCAACGCCCTGTTTGCCATGGGCATCGCCCGTGCCGTTTCGTCCGGAGGCAATGCAGAGGAAATCTACCGGAAGATCCGGCAATGGGCCGTGGACATGGCCGTTGAACCCATTCTTATGAACGCCGTCGACGAAGCCGCTGAAGCCGCGCCGGCGGATTATATCCGCCAACAGGGATGGGTGCTGATCGCCTTTCAAAACGCCCTGTACCAGCTGCTCCATGCCCCGAACCCGGAGGAAGGAGTTGTCGACACCGTCATGCGGGGTGGAGACACCGACACCAATGCGGCCATTTGCGGCGCGCTTCTGGGAGCCGTGTACGGCATAGAAGCCGTTCCCGCCCGCTGGGTTGAACGGATCCAAAGCTGCCGTCCCCGGTCCGGAGACCCCGGCGTCCACCGCCCGAGACCCGAATGCTTCTGGCCGGCAGATGCCCTGGAACTGGCGGGTACACTCATTTCGACACACTGAAGTCCTGTCTCCTGGCTGGTCTTCAGGGACGTACCTTGGAAATTTGGAAATTTTTTCCGGCTTGATCAGGAATTAAAATTTCACAACTGTTTCAGCTATTGACATTTGGCATGGATAGATAATAAACTTAACATAGATCAAAAATATCGGGGAGGTGTCATTATGTTGTCCAAGTCATATTCATGGATTCTTCTCTTTCTTTTCACAACTGTGCTGTTCAGTCAGAATTTGCCGGTCATCAACCCTTTCGGTGGAATGAAATGGGATGACGATCTTTTTGTTGTCATTGAAAAATTGAACAAAATCGAAGGTGTGGAAACGTTCAACAGTCAGATGGGGTTGGTTCTCGGTACATTCGATCTGACCAAGGTTAAAACACGGGAGGATTTGAAGAACACATTCATCAAAGCCTATATGCAGGGGAAAGAAAGAAACAGCAAATTCCCCAACAAGGTGTACAAGATTCAGAATGTTCCGGCGTTCAATGCGGAAGGAGAAGAGATCAGGATATTGCGATACGATACGATTGAAATGGTTTTGGAACCTGTCGTAATTTCAGGGATTCCGTTTCAGATGATAATACGCTGCAATGGAGCCAGGGGATTGGGGGCAAAGAATATCGATAAGCTGCTTTTGATTGACTTGGATGTATACGCTTCATTCATATTGGATGAAGTGATCCTTTCCAGTGATTCACCATTGATCTCAACGAAACAGATGGAACTTTATGATTTGTTCAGCAAGCATTATAAGAAGTATTACGACAGTTACATACAGAAAAAGCCCCTGCTGGATATGTCGGTGTGGAGAAATGGGGAAATTAATCATACATGTGATGACGGAAAAGGGGCTTCGGTGTCCGTTTTGCTGAATTCTAATCGATGCAGCCTGAAATTCAAGAATGTTTCATATGCCGATGAACTGGAGAAAGCGTATCGAATTCTTCTCAGGAAGAATGAAGAATCCAAACTGAAAGGCAAGAAAGACAACAGTAACCTGTTCGGAAAGTAATCGGGTTGCAATCTGAAATTTGGTTCGGGGCCGGTCAGGCTTGAGGGACGGTTCTTGTTTTCTTGTTTTTTATGGCGGGGGTGGAAAGCATGTGAGAGGTGAGAAGTAAGAAGTGAAAGGTAACAAACTTTCCAAACCTACTAAACTTCTTGAACGACAGGTATTTCTTGTGGTGAAGCCAATCTGCTGAGAAATTCGATTTAATCTATTTAATCTGGTTTTTTTGGTTGACGGATTTATGTATAATAATAGAGCATTGTTTTGAAAGAGAAAGGTAAAACGATACAAGTGGGGGATAGGCTCAAAAGACCAATCAAATCGGACAGTTGAGGGGGAATACGGATGACCAAACAGGAATTGAAAGAACTTATCAGGTTGGGGGAAGGGCAGACTCTGGAATTTAAGCAGGGTCTCGGCGAAGACCTTGGGCGAGAGCTATGCGCCATGGCCAATAGTACCGGTGGTAAAATCCTGATCGGAGTCGCTGATGATGGCCGTTTTTATCCTGCGGCCAATCCCAATCGGCTAATGAGCCAGATTCAGGATTATGCACGCAATTGTGAACCTCCCATCGTGGTGAAAACAGAGGGCATCGATGGTGTTGTTGTAGTGGATGTTCCAGCCAGCCGACAAAAGCCGCATTCGTCGAAGGGTATCTTTTATTTACGGGAAGGGGCCAATGCCCAGCGCATGAACCGGACTCAGATCAAGGATTTTTTCTTCAAAGAAGGGCTCCTCTATTTTGATGCGGCCATAAACCAAAATTTTTCCCTTCCCCGTGATCTGGATGATGAACATTACACTCTTTTTACCAGATCTGCCGGAATCGATTCCAGTCTAGACAAGTTGGATGTCTTGCACAATATCGGTCTCCTGCTTGAAAATAGAGTCACCAATGCCGGAGCCTTGGTTTTGGGTAGAACGGCCAGCCAATTCCTGATCAGTGCAACTGTCACCTGTGCCTTGTTTCAAGGGGCGACTAAAACCAAGATACTCGATCAGAAGGTCTTTAATGAGGATATTGCCACCAATTTTCGAAGTGCTTTGCGATATTTACAAGCACATTTGAATACCGAATACATCATCGGAGCAGAGAGAAGACAGCGGCTTGAATTGCCTGAAGTGGCCTTACGTGAAGCATTGATCAACGCATTGGCCCATCGTGATTACCGGAGCAGTGCAAATGTCCAGGTTTGCATTTTTTCGGATCGGGTCGAGATCGTCAATCCCGGTGGTCTGGTCGGTGGATTGGAATTGAAAGATCTGGGAAAAAGGAGTATCCCGAGGAATCCACTGCTTTTCAGTGTTTTGTTCCGGATGAACCTGGTAGAGAATGTGGGCTCGGGGATCAAACGCATCAAGGAATCCATAGCAGACGAAAATTTAGACGAACCCAGGATCGAGATCGACGCCAACTGGTTTTCGATCACATTTTTTCGTCATCGTCAACAGGGTTCCCAGAAAAGTTCCCAGAAAGGTTCCCAGAAAAGTTCCCAGAAAATAAAGGTTTTGATGGTTGAAAGCCCTCAAATCACCATAGCCGAATTGGCGGGTCGGTTGGGGATCAGTGACCGGGCTGTTAAAAAGCACATATCTGTCTTACAGAAAGAGGGAAAGATCCGCCGTGTCGGGCCGGACAAGGGCGGGCATTGGGTGGTCATTGAGGAATGAGGGGCGTGGGGATGGTTCTTGGGCTCGTTGGGGACGGGGCTCGTTGGGGACGGTGCAACACTGTACAACATTTTGATTTAGATCGGGAGAGGAAGAGGTCGACCGGCTTCGTCTTCGGCTACGCCGGGTCAAGAAGGTCGACCGGCTTCGTTTGCAGCTACGCCGGGTCGGGAAGGTCGAAAGTCGAAGGTCATAAAGTCAAAAGTCGAAAGTCGAAAGTCGAAACCTGCCGAACCACTTATTCTCGACTAAACCATCTAAATCCTCTCAACCTTCTCAACCTTCTAGGGACTCGTTGGGGACGGTGCAACACCATGCAACATTTTGATTTGGATGGAGAGGGGAAGATGACAAAAGTCAAAGGTCAAAAGGACGTTATGACCTTCTACCCATCTCGATTCGTCGTGATTCTGATTGACTTTTCCGCATAAAATCATCGATTGCGACTTTTTTAGCTGTCATTCCGGTTTTTTTGATTATGATGTAGGTATATTCAAAACGGTATGACTTTGTTATATGGACAACAGAACGGGAATGTGACATGAAGTTGAGTTTCCTGAAAACGGCGGTGTTCTTTTCCCTCGCCGCACTGGCGGGGGCCCAGTCATTCTTTGAAAACAACACCCCACCCAGATTCGGACTGATCGACCATGCCGACGGGTTGACCAGTTCGTCTGTATCTTCTGTGATACAGGATAAATACGGATTTTTGTGGTTCGGTACCCAGGGTGGCTTGAGCCGTTTCGACGGCAGGCGGATGGTCACGTTCACCCATGATCCGTATGATTCCGCTTCGATTCCCAACGATCTGGTCCAAACCCTTTATTATTCGAAATCCGGTGAATTCCTGTGGGTGGGAACCTACGGCGGCTTGACCCGCCTGAATGTCGAAACCGGGGAGATGGTTCATTTCCGGAAGGAAGAGGCTCGCCAGGATGGCCTCAGCAACAATATCGTCATCGCCATATCCGAGGATGGGGATGAACATCTCTGGATCGGCACGATGGACGGACTGAACCGCATGTCATTGAAGGACAACCGGATCCAGACCGTAAAGGCTTCCAGTCCAACCATCCGGAGCCTGTATCTCGATTCCTCGAACCGGTTGTGGGTCGGATCCTACGGGGGACTTCAGTACTGGGACCGCAGTACCCGGCAGCTGATGACCGCAAAACCGGCCTTGCCGTCATCCTACGTGATGTCCATCAGTGAAGCGGAGCCCGGCCGCTTCCTTCTCGGACTCTGGGATGGGGGCGTCGTTGAATACTGGCCGGATGCCGACCGTTTGCAAAGCCATTCCCTGCCGGACAACCGGGTCTATACCGTACTGGAGACCCAGGATGGTACCCTGTGGGCCGGAACCTGGGGGGGAGGATTGTGGGCCAGGCCGAAAAACGGCGATCCGGTATGGTTTGACAGTACGCAAAACAGTGAACTGGCCAACAAGATCATATACAGCCTGTTCGAAGATCAGGGCGGTTTACTCTGGGTCGGGACCAACGGCGGCGGCGTGCACTATCTCAGCCCGAGACGGCACAATTACCGGATCGCTGCGCACAATCCCCGCGATCCGTACAGCCTGGCCCCCGGAAAGATTCAGGCCATGTTGAAAAGATCCGACGGAAATCTGTATATCGGTGTGGACGGAGAAGGGCTGAATGTCCTGAATCCGCACACCGGGAAAGTGACCATCCACAGACATTCTCCCCAAAACCCCCGTTCCATCAGCAGCAATCAGATCAATTTCATGCTCGAGGACAAAAAAGGACGGTTCTGGATCGCAACCAGCAACAAACTCGACCTGTTTGATCCGGCATCACAGTCATTCACCCGATGGCCCGGAAAGAATGAGCCGGGCTTGACGCTGTCGCACACGATCATATCCAGTCTGATGGAAGATCGATTCGGCAGGCTGTGGATCGGGACCTACGGGAACGGTCTCGATCGATACGATCCGGTTACCGGCAGAATCGATCGGTTCCGACACGATGAGGACGATCCGGGCAGCATCAGTGACAACAACATTTATCATACCCTGGAATCCCGGAACGGATCGTTCTGGATCTCCACCAACAATGGATTGAACCGCTGCCATCCCCGGGAAGATACATTTACCCATTATCGTCATGTGGAAGGGGATGACGGTTCCATCAGCGGCAATACCACCCGAGGGCTCTATGAAGATTCCAGGGGGTTACTCTGGATCGGTACCCAGAGTTCGGGGTTGAATTGTTACGATCGGCATCTCGACAGATTTTTTCATTTCACCACCCGGGATGGCTTGAGCCGCAACAATGTCAAAGCCATTCAGGAAGGGAGGGACCACAGGATCTGGATCAGCACCAGAGGCGGAATCAATGTGATTGACCCAAAAACCCGGGAAGTCGAAGTCATCGATGAACGGGACGGCCTGTTCGGTGTGTCTTTTGATTCCGGCAGCTGCAAAGATGAAAAGGGGGTTCTGTATTTCGGCGGCAGCCATGGCATTACCCGAATCGACTCGATCCGGAGGAATGTCAATACGCATATTCCGGATGTTCACATCACGGGTATTTCCGTGATGGGCAAACCGGTGGATGCGTGCAAACCTGTCTGTGACGGCAGCAGCTACATTCTTGCGCATGATCAGAACTTTCTCTCTTTTGAATTCATCGCGCTGGATTACGATTTTCCGGAACACAATCAGTACCGGTACCGGATGGAAGGTCTGGAGGACAACTGGATCGAAAACGGGTCGAGGACCTTCGCCACCTACACCAACCTGCCTCCCGGGAAATACCGATTTACCGTCAAAGCCTCCAACAACGACATGGTCTGGAACGATACGGGCGCTCATGTGAACATCCGGATTCTGTCTCCCCTGTATCAACGGTGGTGGGCATACCTTGTATACTGCGCCATGTTTTTTGGACTGCTGGTGATGATCTGGAAATACAAGGAATCCAAGCTTTTTGAACAGAAAAACAGGGAACTGCAACGGGCCAACGAACTGCTGGAACAGGCCAATACCGAGCTGGAGAAATTATCGGTCAGAGACAAGTTGACCGGATTGTATAACCGGCGCTATTTCGATCACCATTTCGAGGAGGAATTGCAGCGAGCCAAAAGAGCCGGATATCCCTTGAGCCTGATGATGATGGACCTGGACGGATTCAAACCCTTCAATGATACATACGGGCATGTCGCCGGCGACACGGCACTGGAAACCGTGTCGAAAGTCCTGAAATCCGCGACAAAGAGGAAGACCGATTTTGTGACACGCTACGGGGGGGAAGAGTTTGTGATTGTCCTGGTCGGAACGGAACTTTCCGGGGCACTCAATATCGCCGACAGGGTCCATGAAATGCTGAGGCAAACCAGTGTGCTGGAAGAATATCCGGATTTAAGATTGAGTATCAGCATCGGGATATACAGCAGCGTACCGGAACAGGACTGCAATGCCCAGGCGTTTATTGACAAGGCCGATCAGGCCCTCTATCAGGCAAAACACAGGGGGCGCGCCAGAACAGAGGTCTTCGAGCCGATAAAACGGGAGACCTAAGACGGACCTCACGACTTACGTCTCACGACTTTCCCGCTTCACTGCCGGGTGAAGAGGAAGCTGCCGCCCCCCTGATTGAGCGTGAAGGTTCCTTTTCCGGGGTCGAAAATCATCTCGATCCCGGCCATGGCGAAGGCGAAGCGATCCTTGCCCGTCGCCTCCAGTCCGAAGGAGGGCTGCCCCTCGGCCTGGGCGATCAGGGTGCCGCCATCCCGGCTCACGGTGATCTTGAGGGGAACCTGGGTGGAGGAGTAGACCCCCAGGTAGCGATCCAGTTCCTCGGGTTTTACCGGATAGGTGTCGAAGGCGGGGATCTGGTAGGGCTTCCCGAACACCGCGCTGAGCAGGGCGATGGAGATGTCGTTGTTGTTGAAACGGGTGCCGTTGGAGACCAGGGCGCAGGAGACCGCCTCCGGGTCGAAGCGGCAGAAAACGGAGGAAAAACCGTCAATCCCGCCGGTATGTCCGTAGGCCTTTTTTTCGTTGAAAGGGAAGGTGAAGAGACCCAGTCCGTACTGGTCAACGATGGTCTTCATCCGTTCCAGGCTCTCCGGGCGCAGGATCTTCCCGCCCAGGAGGGCATCGGCAAAGCGGACCAGGTCCGGGGCGGTGGAGACCACGGCCCCCGCTCCCAGGGGAATGGAGGGATCGGTCTCCGCTTCAAGCTGCCACCCGTCCTGGTAGCGGTAGGAGCGGCATTCGTTCCGGCCGGGGTCGATTTTGTCCCCGAAACGGGTGTTCTTGAGCCCCAGGGGGACGGTGATCCGCTCGCTCAGGAGTTCCGGATAGGGCTTCCCGAACACCTTCTCCAGGATGATGGTCAGCAGCACGTAGTTGGAATTGCTGTAGGCTCCCTTGCTGCCCGGTGCAAACTCGCTGCCGCCCCGGGCGATGAGGGCCGCCATCTCCTCCCGGGAGCGGGGCCGGGTGTACCAGGTTCGATAGTCTTCGTCATCGGTGAAGCTGTGGATGCCGCTGCGATGCCCCAGCAGCTGGGCCACCGTGATCCGTTTCGCGTTGGGCAGGGCGGGGAAGAACCCTTCGATCGTCTGTTCCAGCCTGAGCTTTCCCTCCTCC
>CAYMND010000106.1:0-8166 GCA_964391685.1 uncultured Clostridia bacterium
GCAGCAGAGACATGGAGGCAATCGCTCCCGTCTTGTTGCCCAGAAGGAAGATGGACAAGAGTGGATAGGTGAATATCCATACGAAGGCGGTGGAGCCGACTCCACCGATGATCATGAGCAAGCAGAAGAACACGCCGGAGAGGATGATTCCGGTGAAGGCGATCAAGTGGTTGTTGCGATTGTTCCGAAGCAGGAAAAGAAAGGAAACGAATGCAGCCAGGGTGATTCCGTCGGCCAGGGCCAGAACATAGTGCCTTTGAAACAAGGCCAGAAGCCCCAGGATGGTGAGAAAAATGGAGCCGAAGAAGGTGAGGAGGTTTACAAGCAGTATTTTACGGACTTCTTCGAGGTCTTCTGGGTGAACCACTCCGGAATGCAGGTAGCTTTTCAGTCTATTGTAAAATCTGAGCAGAAGGGAGTGATGTTCACTCATAGGCGTAACTGATTTTCAGCAGGATCTCTCTGCCCAGGGAAGGAAGCGGTGCGCTGCCTCCGATATAAGGCTGAATGAAACGGTAGCGGCTGTCTCCCAGGTCGTAGACTCCCAGACCGATTGAGAGTCCGGGGAAAAAAAGCGGTCTGACATTGATGAAAGCGTTTAGAAGCAGTTTTTCCGCATCGGTTGTCTGGACCCGGGAGATGTTGTTGTCCACGGCCCGCTTCGACAGGTAAGTTCCGGACATATTGAAGGTTGTTGTCTTTTTCAGACTGTAGGTGGAACTGAAGGTGATCTTATGCCGCGGAAATCCGATGTACGAATGCTCATCACCGACAACCCGGTAATCAATAATCTCATTCCTGTGGGCGTTGTACAGCGAGTAACTGAATCGGGTCGTGAGCGATCCGGTTTTCAGCAGTCCACTCAACTCGAAGCCGTTGGAGCCCAATCGGGTTTCGTTTCGGTATGCGCCGACCTTGAGAATCGGATCTACCGCATAGACGATCGGATCTTTCATGGTGATCTGGAAGAGGTTGAGTGAAATTGCAAAACTCTCTCCCAGTTTCATTCCTCCTTCCAGTTCGTATACTTCCGTCTTCTCAGGGGTCAGCGGCGTGCTGGCGTAGCGGCTGATGTTTTCAATATTCGGTGAACGGAAAGCCATGCTGGCCAGAACCTTGACATGAAAGCGGCCCCAGGTTTTGGTCAGAGCGGCACGGGGGACGAAGGAAGTCCCTGTTTCGCTGTTGTGGTCGATGCGGGCGCCGATTGTGACGTTTATCGGCTTGAACAGAAAAAGACCCTGGGAGAAGACGGCGAAGTTGGAGAAACTGAGGCTTTTTTGGGCGGGGTCGCGGCTGTAGAAGGTTTTTTCGTCTGCATAGCCGGTGTTCTGGAAGTATTCCATTCCCGATTTCATGCTGACTTTGTCGCTGGGGACATAATCGAGACTGCAGGAGATTTTGTGACGTACAGTCCATTTGTCCTGGTATACTGGCGGTTCGTAATCGGCGTCCCGGGTTTCCCAAGGGACGTTGCGCTTGAAGGTATAGCTGGGAACCAGCGTCAGAGAATCGCTGATGATAAAATCATGCTGAATGTTGAAGAGGATCGTTTCGAAATTCACCGGTACTGCAGAGGGGAGGTTGAAGCCGTAATGAGTGCGGTCGGTAACCGTGTAGCGGTCTACGAAGAGACGTGCTGTGCTGCCGCCGACTGACAGCCCCAGGTTGAGTTGCAGGGGGGCAAGGCCGGATTGATCGGTCATGTCGAAACTGTGATCGAGCCTGCCCGTCAGGTAGTCGGAAAACATCTGGTCACTGCGGATCGATCTGCCTGCAAACAGAGAAAGATCGAGTTGGAGGTTTCCCTGGGTTTTGGACAGGGCGATGCTGCCGTTGATTCTGGACAAGGTCGTTGATGTGTGTCCGAAGGTGAAAGACGCGCATGTCCCTTCAAGAGAAGATGCCTGTCTGGAGATGATGTTGATGACACCGAGTTCGGCGTTGCCTCCATAAATGGCCGAGCCCGGCCCCCGGATGATTTCGATGCGCTCGATGAGATCGACGGGATAGTGGTTTCCGAGCTGAGTGGAACCGAACAGATCCTCCTGCATTTCCAGCCCGTCCCATAAAACTAGGATTTTCCCTTCGATACCCCATATTCCACGAATTCCCAGGCTACTGACACCTTTGACATCGATGCCGAATTCGAAACCGGGAACCAGACGGAGTACATCGATCAAGTCTCGGGCACCGGAAGCCTCGATTTCATCCCGGGTGACCAGGGTCACCACACCCGGAGCGTCCCGGGTGGCAAGAGAAGATTTTGTGGTTACGGAGACTCTGGCATTGAGCAACTGTTCCAGGGAAAGATCCTCCACGTCGATGAGGTCCCGTTTCCCTCGTTGAGGGGTGTTTTCCTGCGGGAAAAGTCCGTTCAACAGGCAAACGACCAGAAATGCCCGAATCAGCGGCTTTACCGGTAGGAAAGTATACCTCGATTCTCGATGACAGAGACTCATAAAAATTATTATGCATGAGTCAGATCTTTTGACAACCGGCAATACAGCGATGTACACTGTTTGCTCTAAGATTTTTTTTTGAATAATGGAGAAAGCATGGAACGTTACAAGCAGGAATTCATCAGTTTTTTGGTGGAGTCAGGGGCTTTGCTGTTCGGTGATTTCATTACCAAAAGCGGTCGGAAAACTCCCTTTTTCATCAATATGGGGAATTTCAATACCGGGAAACGGCTGTCCCGTCTGGGAGACTACTACGCACAGGCGCTGCACGCCCGTTTCGGCATCGCTTTCGATGTCCTGTTCGGTCCGGCCTACAAAGGGATACCCCTCAGTGTATGCACGGCTGTTTCGTTTTCCCGGCTGTACGATGCGGATATAGCGTATTGTGCGAACCGGAAGGAAATAAAGGATCACGGAGATTCCGGTATACTGCTGGGACATAAGCTGAATGACGGAGATCGGGTGGTCATCATTGAAGACGTCACCACCGCCGGCACATCCATAGCCGAAACAATGCCCATCATTAGAGGCAGAGCCGACGTCAGGGTCATCGGGCTGCTGATCGCTGTGGACAGAATGGAAAGAGGACAGGGGAAAAAAACCGCACTGGAGGAAATCCGGGAACAGTACGATCTGGTCAGCGGCGCCATCGTCACAATGGCTGAAGTGGTCGAATTTCTAATGAACAGGGAGGTGTCCGGGCGGGTGCTGATCGATTCGGAGATGAAGGCCCGCATCGACGATTACTATCGTCAATACGGGCCGACGGAATGATCGAATCCCATCCGTTTGCACCGTTTGTGCCGTTTGGCAGCGAAACTTTGGTGGCGGGCAGTTTTCCGGGAAGGTTTTCCACGGGCCGGGTGGAGAACCGACCGCAGGATGACTGGTATTACGGGGCGCCCCGGAACCAGTTCTGGACCATCATTTCGCGGGTGTTCGAACGGGACCTTCGGACGACCGCCGAGAAAAAAGCCCTTTTTTCAGAGTACAAAATCGCCGTCTGCGATATCATCCTCTCCTGTGAAAGGAGGGACGGCCGCAATACGGATGGTAACCTGATCCGAAGAACCTACAACCGGGATGCCATGGAGAAAATTCTTGTCGGACAACCCATAAGGAAGATCCTGTTCACCGGTGCCGGTGTCGCGATGGTGTTTGTCCGTTTGTTCAAAACAGCCGATACCATCGAACAGATCGTGCTGCCTTCGCCTTCTCCGCTTTTCTGCCGCATGAATCTGAATGAAAAAGTCGAAGTGTATCGGCGCCATCTCCTTCAGGTGAAAGGCAGCGGGTGAAAAGCGTCTCCTCCGGTCGAAAAAAACGGGGAAGAATTCTTGCAGATTGGCTGTGAGACCGGATTGACAAAACAAATACCGGAGATCATACTCAGTACTGTAACAGGAGGAAACAATGAAAGGGAATGCAAAGCTTCTTGAAACACTGAATTCGCTGCTTGCGGACGAACTGACCGCAATCAACCAGTATATGGTTCATTCGGAAATGTGTGACGACTGGGGATACGAAAAGCTGCACAAACATTTCGAGAAAAGGGCTATCGACGAGATGAAACACGCCGAGAAGCTGATCGGTCGCATCCTTTTCCTGGAAGGAATTCCGAGTGTCAGCAAATTGAACAAGATTGCCATCGGCGCCACGGTGGAAAAACAGCTGGCCAACGATCACGGAGCGGAAATGGATGCCATAAAGGCCTACAACGAAGCCATCGTATTGGCCGGAGAGGTGAAGGATTTCGCCACCCGGGATTTCCTGCAGCAGATTCTGAATGAAGAAGACGATCACATGGACGATATCGAAGGGCTGCAGAGTCAGATCGAGCAGATGACGCTGCCGGTTTTTCTGACCACCCAAGTCAAGGAATAATTCAGCGTTTCTCGGTTCCGATAATCAGTTTTTTAATGCCGCATTTTCTGGCAATATCCATCAGCCGGACGACGAGACCGTGATTGACGGTCTCGTCGGCATTGAGAGTCAGGGCTTCATCCTTCATCTGCGGCAGAGCCTTTTCCAGGGCATCCGAAAGATCCTTTTCCTCCAGACGCTGCTCATTCAGGAAAAGGCCGCCCGTTTTGTCGACATAAAGGATAAAGCTGTCTGTTTTTACCGCTTCGGCGTGTCTGGCACCCGGAAGGTCGACCTTGATGCCGGGTTTTTCGATGAAACTGGATGAAACGAGAACGAACAGGAGCAACAAAAACAGCACGTCGATGAGAGAGGTGATGTTGATCAGAGGTTTCCGTTTGCTGCGGCTTTTGAGTTGCATACTCTACCTCTGGTCCTGATTGGGGGACAATCGGGAGAGTTTGCCGAGCAGGTTGTTGGAGTGGCGCTCGATTTCAAGTACCAGTCCTTCGGCTTTCTGAGTGAAATAGTTGTATGCCACAACGGCGGGTATTCCGATGAACAGGCCGGCAATGGTGGTGATCAGGGCTTCGGATATACCGCCGGCCAGGGCTTCGGCTTGGCCGATTCCCATGGCACTGATGATGTTGAAGACATGAAGGATGCCGAGGACTGTACCGAGCAAGCCGAGCAGTGGGGCGATACTGGCTATGGTCTCCAGAATGACCAGACCTTTCTCCAGGCTGTGAATTTCCTGTCGGCCCTGATCGTTCAATGCCTCCTTGATGATTTCTTTTTCTTCACCATGTTTTTCGATGGTGACGCCGATGAGGTTGCTGAACGGCCCGGGGTTCTGATTGCAGATGTAGGCTGCGGTTTTCAGGTCCTCCAGGTTGCCGATGTTTTCCACTACTTTGACCACGGCAGGGATGATGACCCTCTTGCGGCGCAGGGTGTAGAACTTTTCAATGACAATGGTGATCCCGATGATGGAACAAAGCAGAAGGGGATACATGATGATGCCGCCTTTGCTGAAGAAATCCCAGACATGTTGCATGTTTTTATCCTCACTGTTGATTTCTGACCAGATACAGGAATTTCCCGGTGACTTCCAGGTACGGTTCGGGGAAGTCGGCCGGAAGATTCGGGAAGGGAGCGGAGATACGCACGGCTGAAGTGCTGGTCTCCATCAGAGATCTGTGACCCTGATAATCGAGAACCTCGAGGTCTTTGAGCTCTCCGTTCGGGTAGATCTTGAATCGAAGCAGGGTGACTCCGTTGATCAGGCCCAGTTTGGTGAAGGCGTGGGGGGGGAATATATTCTGCTCGATGAGGGCCTTGAGTCGGAGCATATAGGGAGCGAAGTTCCAGTTGTAGGTGTTGAACGAAAGGCCTCCCATATCCTTGACTCTCTCGGCAAGCTGCCGGTGGCGGATGCTGTTTCGTTCCGTGACGGAAGGGTCGGAGGCTTTTTCCTCGAATTTTTTGCGGAACTGTTCACGAACGATATTCTCCGTGTTCAGGAGGTTTTTGAAGTCTTTCGGCTTCGGTTCTCCTGCAACCGGGGTGTCGGGGGCGATTTCGGGGGATGGAGGAAGATCATGGGTGTCCAGTTCGCCTTCGCTGTATGGCTCTTCTACCGGAGGCTGGGATGGGGCCGGTTCGGGATTTCTGGCTTTGGCGTTGCGGTCCGACAGGAAATCGGCTTTGGGGGGCGGTTCCGGAATTTGGGCATCCTGCGGAGTTTCGATCACCTCTTTCGGTCGGTTTTCCGGTACCGGCTGAAGATCGAGGACAATCGGTTCATTTTGAACCGGAATCGGACGTATATCGGCAAAAATGTTGAAGAACGAAGCGTTTTCCCACAACAGGAAAAAGAGAACATGGAGGAGAATGGACAGGAAAATGACTTTTCGATGAAAGTGACCCGGCAGTGTTGACGTCCGGATTGTCGTGTCTCTTTGATATGTATTGTTCAAATCGCTTCAAACTCCATGTCCGATGCTTACAAACTGAAGATGCGCCAATATAGCAAAAAGTTTCAACAGCCGGTACGAACCGGTCCTGACAGTAACCATAGCATATCTGTTTTGAATTTCAAGAGCTTGAAGGAAGGTGCGGATTGCAGTATATCTACTTTGTAGCGAATCAGGAAAAGTCGGGCGACATTCGCTTGATGTTTGGCAAAAGGAGATGAAGATGGATATCTGGAACAAGGCCAGGAGCGAAACCCCGGGGGCCGGAGAGGTTCTGCATTTCAACAATGCCGGCGCATCTCTGATGTCTGCAGGAGTGCTGGAGCGGTACCGTCGTCACCTTGACCTGGAAGCCCGTATCGGTGCCTATGAAGCGGCCGATGCAGTCCGGGAGGAGGACGAAAGGATATATGAAAGGTTTGCCGATCTGTTGAACTGTCGCAGAGACGAAATCGCCTTTATGGACAGCGCCAGCAGGGCATGGTCCATGGCATTTTACAGCATCCCATTTCAGACCGGTGACCGCATACTGACCTGCGAGAACGAATACGCAAGCAACTATATCGCTTTCCTGCAGCTGGCCAGGCGATACGGATTGAGCCTTGAAGTGGTTCCGGCGGATGAAAACGGCTCGTTGTCGCTCGATCACCTGAAGCAGATGATGGACGAACGGGTGAAACTCGTGGCGGTGACCCACGTTCCGACCAACGGCGGCCTGGTCAATCCGGTGGCTGAGATCGGTCGAATCCTCGAGTCGAGTGAATGTTACTATCTTGTGGACGCCTGCCAGTCTTTGGGGCAGCTTCAGGTGGATGTGAACGAAATCGGTTGTGATTTTTTGTCGGGTACGGGGAGAAAATTTCTCAGAGGACCCAGAGGGACCGGTTTTCTATTCATCAGTCACCGTGCGTTGGGTGCTGTCGAACCCCCGATGCTCGACCTGCATTCAGCCACCTGGACCGCAATCGACCGCATGCATATCCGACCGGACGGAAAATGCTTCGAGATGGAAGAGTACAACGTGGCAGCTCGCCTGGCACTCTCCGAAGCGGTTGCTGCCGCCCTTGACCTGGGAATGGAGCGAATCGAGGCCAGAATCCGTTCCCTGGCCGATTCGTTGCGTCGGCGTCTGGCGGAAGTTCCCGGAGTTGAGCTGTATGACCTAGGCCGGAACCTTTGCGGTATCGTCTCGTTTCGCTATCGGAACATTGACCCGGAGAGGCTGACTCTTCGGCTTCGGAAAAAGGGCGTCAACATCTATTTCACCCCCTCCCGCAACACCCTGATCGACATGAACCGCCGTGGAATCGAGTCATTGGCCAGGGCGTCGGTTCACTATTACAACACCCCCGAGGAGATCGATATTTTCGCCCGGAAGCTGCAATCCTGTCGATCGGATTGACGAGGGCCGGCGGGTATGAGCTTCAGATCGGCTGTCAGAGGGGAGATATCGAAAAAAGTGGTTGAATTCAGTGTCAAAATCTTCACCATATTGGATGTAGGATATTTTCGTCAGTGGAGAGAGTGCAAATGCTCGGATTTCTGGATCGTTACCTTTTCGGTGCAAACGGATCGACGGGGAATGTCCGGGAAGCCCTCGACGATATTGAACGGACCCTGAAGCGCATCCCTTCCGGCCATTTTCTCATGGGCAGTGATCGGGGCGGAGACGATGAAATTCCGATTCACAACGTGATGCTCGATGAATTCATGCTCATGAATATCCCGGTCACTCAACGGCTTTGGCGCCTGGTCATGAATGAACAACCCTGGAAGGGAAAGCGATTTGTCAGGGAGGGAGACGATTATCCGGCTGTTTTTGTGAGTTATTACGATGTCGCCCGTTTTGTCCGCAGGCTGAATCA
>CAYMND010000107.1:0-8143 GCA_964391685.1 uncultured Clostridia bacterium
AAGCCTTTACCTGAACCTCCTCGACGAAATCGAAATTGACATTCTGGGCCCGTTCACCGTTGACGATGTTGGTGGTGTCCACGCCGTCTACGTAGTAGACATTCTCGAGACCTGAAGCACCGTCGAAGGATGATCCGGCAACCAGGGGTTCGTTCTGTACACCGGGAATGGTGGTCAACAGGGAATCGAAGTTGCGGCCTTTCGGTAAACTATTGAAGACCTCTTTGGTCAGAGTCTGCGTCTTGGCCGTGGACTTGACATCGATCTGGGCTGCAACGGCTGAGACCGTGATCTGTTCGGTAACCTCGCCCATCTTCATGGGAACGTTGAGGGTGATGGTCTGCTCGGCCACCAGATTGATATTCTTCTGTACCACGGTCTGGAGTCCTTGCAGCGTAAAGGTCAGGGTGTAAACGCCGGGGGTCAGGTTGAGCAGCTTGTAGGCTCCGTTTTCATCGGAAACTGCAGTGGCTTTACCGACCAGCCGGGGGCTGACGGCTTCCACCAGGACACCGGGGACCGTGGAACCATCTTCCAGCAAGATGGTACCCATAATCTTACCGGTAGTCTGCTGAGCGATAACGCTGCCGAACAGAAACAAAAGACACAGAACAAGCAGAGAAGTTTTTCCAAAAAAACCTTTCATGAAAACCTCCTTTTGGTTTTTGCATTTTTCAGACCCCATGATAAGACGTTTTTTTTCTTTACAAGTCTTAAAATCGTCTCAATTCCAAGAAATGAGACAAAAGGCACAAATACCGTGTTTTCAACCTGTCCCGGATTTAGCTGTGAGGATGCATGCGAAAAATCACGGGAAACTCACCTTTTACGCCAACCCCGAGCCCCCAGATCCAGACGCACTCATTTCAAACCGGATCTGAAGCTCCCAGATCAATCATGAACTGACAAAAACATCTCTTTTTCAAAATTAGGACAATAGTCCCATATTGCCGAGGCGATTCAAATACAAATCCAGTATCATTCATCCCAAGCGGCTGGGCCCTGTATTTTGGGAATATTTTTTCTTTCATATATAATATTTCCGTAGTCAGACCAGTGAATCTGATGGCAGAAAGGAGCTTTATAGAACATGACTTCTCGGGTATTCCTTACTCTCGCCATACTGTTTTCTCTATTTCACAACTGCCTTGGGGCTGACAAACTTCTGAATTTCGAACACATTTCCATTCAAAACGGACTGAACACAAATTCGATTCGCGCGATCTCGCAAGATTACCTGGGGTTCATATGGATCGGGACAAGGGAAGCTTTGTACAGATACGACGGATATTCATTCAAAGAGTTCTCACACAATCAATATGATTCACAAAGTCTGTCGAGCAGCAATATCACCTGTCTTCATACCAGCCGCAACAATGATTTCTGGATCGGAACCACTCAGGGATTGAATCTGTACAACCGTGAAAACAATTCTTTTTCCCACTTTTCGTTCTCTTCGGAACCGGGAAAAGGCGACGATATCATCTGTTGCCTGTGCGGCACTCCTTCCGCGAACATCTGGGTCGGGACCAACAACGGTATTGTTCTCTTCAATTCCATCGATCACTCCTTCTCAAGGTATCTGACACTGAGAGAAACGGACATCGACTCCAGATTATCTGTTCAGGTACAGCCCTTTTATACGCTTCTACCGGTACTGTATATGCCGGAATATATATCCCGAAGAATGGAAACAAGGCTGTTCTGAAAAAGTATGATGAGAAGGATCATGTTTTCAAAGATCTACGATTGACTGATTCAGGTTCTGACATCAAAGGCATTATTCTTCACCTGCATGAGGACCCGGACGGCACCATTTGGATTTCAACCAATCAGGGCGTTTACCATTTCGAGCCTGAGCCCGGCATCATCAGCCTGTACATTGGGGACAACACGGAAAAACATCCCATATTGAGCCCAACGGCATTCTGTACTCAGAAATTTGCAGACAATATACTCTGGATCGGCACTCTCAGAGGATTGAGCCTTTTCGACCCGACGACATTGAAAACCCATCATCACCGCCAGAACATGAACAATCGCTTCAGCATCAGCCACAACGACATCCGCTGCATGTATGTCGACCGGACTCAAAATCTCTGGCTGGGTACTCTGAACAAGCTGAATAAAACCAATCCAAGAATGATGGCGTTCAGGATATTTCACGTAGGGGATGACCCGACAGAAAACCTGAGCGACAATTCGGTCTGGACGGTGATCAAAGACCACAATAATGGCCTCTGGGTGGGAACAGATTCGGGTTTGAACCATTACCAGCCGGAAAAAAACCGTTTCGAATATTTTACATCTGTATCTGGATTCGACAACAGTCTGTGCCATAACATCGTGGAATGCCTGCTTGAAGATAATAAAGGGACCATCTGGATCGGTACCTTGAAAGGACTGAATCAGTTTCTTCCACAATCCGGTCAGTTGAAGCGATACGATCAAGATGAGAGGGTTCCGACCGAAATCCGCACCAAACCAATCTGGGCTCTTCATCAAGACAAAAGAGGGACGATCTGGTTGGGTTCCGCAACAGGATTGTATTCCTTTGACCCCGAGACCTTCCTTTTTACAAAACGTCATCTCGCCGGGGCCCGCCAAGTCCAATTGTCAGGAGACATCCAAACAACCTGCATTTCCGAAAACCAGCGGGGCGAACTTTTCTTTGGAACCGTTAACGGATTGTTTACGTTAGCCCCTGGAACCGGCACAATCACTCCGGTAGATATCGGCAGCAAAGATTCCTCCGATAAATCCCCAACCATGATTCGATGCCTTTTCCCGGAAAACAACGAACGGTTGTGGATCGGCACGGAATTCGGCATCAAAATTCTGAATCGAAGCACTCACGAGTGTTCTGACTTGAAAATCGAACCCGATCATCCCCATTTGATCACCGCCGCCATTACCAGAGACAGCCAGGGCCAGATCTGGGTAACATCAAATCAGGAGTTGTTCAAGTATTACCCCAAATCTGAACGAATCCGGCCATACCCTTTCTTACCCTCTTCGTATGGTACGGAATACAATCCCCGCGCGATATTCTCTGATAATCAAGGGACTATCTATGCCGGCACCCTGTCCGGCCTGATCGAATTCAATCCAGGTCAGATACCGACACATACGCTGTCTCCCAAAGTCGCAATCACCAATTTCAGAATATTCAATCAGGAGATCCATTCCGGAACCGACTCCGTATTAAAAAAAGACATCACCCTGACCGAACGGATCGTATTGGAACCCCATCAGCATTCCTTTTCTTTGACGTTCACCTCTCTTGATTTAACTTTTCCCGAATATAACCGCTACAAATACAAGTTACACCCTGTTGACCCCGAATGGATTGAAACAGATGCCGGTCACCGGACAGCGAGTTACTCAAACCTCAAGCCCGGGCATTATACCTTTTCGGTCTTGGGGTCCGACTGCGACGGGATCTGGAATCAGGACGAAAGACGGGTTGAGATCACCATCCTGTTTCCATTCTGGTCGTCCTGGTGGTTTATCACCCTTTGTTGTGCCATTCTTTTGGGTTTACTCGGCATTCTCTACAAGACCCGGATAATACGCAAAGCCGCTCATATCGATTCTGAATTTAACATGACCACCTTCTGTCACAAATTCAAAATCTCAAAAAGAGAACAGGAAGTTCTGGAGCTTCTGCTATCCGGAAAATCGAGAAGAGAAATAGAAGATCTTCTTTTTATTTCCGAACATACAGTAAAAAACCACATCTATACAATCTATAAAAAACTGAACATTAAAAATAGGACCCAGCTGGTCAATTTATTCAAATACTCATCATATCTTAACAGTAAACAGACAGGTCAGTTTCCGAAAGAGTGACATTCGCTCACCCCGGTTCACTCCCTTGTACAATCCGATCTGCTACTGTACTAAAATCCAAAAAGCTGTTCCAAGCTCGGAAGTTTCGTGAAGTTGGAGAGGACGAAGACCAAGTAGAGGATGAGCAGGCCGGCCGCTTCCCAGCGATTGAGTCGCAAACCGGTGGTAACGAAAATCTGGATGATTCCCGCCGCCAGAATCAAAAAGGGCATGGCGAAACCGATCAGACCGTCCCCGACCTGGATGGGAGAAATCAGGCAGCAGATGCCCAGAACCACCAGCTGGGTGAAGATGTTGGATGCGTACACTTCGCCGATGGTGACGTCCGCCTTCCTCTTGATGGTGGCCGACAGGGCGATGGCCATTTCAGGCAGGCTGGTGCCGAAGGCGAACAGGATGACACCGATGGCCAGGGCGGGAATACCCAGAGCCAGCCCCAGTTTTTCTCCGCTGTCGAGAACCATCCTGGAACTGACGATAACGCCGGCTACCGCCATCAGGGCCACAGCGATATGAATCAACAGCGCCCGCAGATCGATCGGTCTGGGTACATCGCCTCTGGCTTTCGCTTCCTTCGCGGCGGCCCTGAGTACAGTGACGATATAGGGGATGTACACCAGAATCAGGATCAGGCCGTCGAGACGGCTGAGCACCCGGTCCAGACTCAGCACCATCACCAGCGCCGAGGACAGGATCATCCAGCTCGATTCACGGTCCCGCACCTCCCGGTGAATCTCGATGGGCCGGATCATGGCGCAGACGGCGGTGACGAAGGTCAGAGTGACGAAATTGGATCCGATTACGTTCCCCAGTGAAAGATCGCCCCTTCCCTTCGAAATGGCCATGGCAGAAAGAGTCAATTCGGGCAGGGAGGAAAAAATACTGATTCCCAGAACGGTGACGATCAGATCGTTGACCCGGAAAAACCCGGCGATGGGGTCGATTTTCCGGGTGAGAAGGTCTGAACTGAGCCAGAGAAGCAGGACAGCGAACAGAAAAATCAGGGTTGTCAAAGCCATAGCCGATTGTAAACCGAAAAAGATCTGGAAAGCAACGGTCTACCGGGTGCCGAACAACCGGTCGCCGGCGTCGCCGAGTCCCGGGATAATGTACTTGTGGCTGTTGAGATACTCGTCGACATGACCGGTGAAAATCTCCACGTCCGGATGTTTACTCTCCACCATCTCAATTCCTTCCGGGGCGGAAATGATGGAGATGACTTTGATCTTGTTGGCGTGACACCCCTCTTCATGCTTCTTGATCATGTCGATACAGGCCACGATGGAACCGCCGGTGGCCAGCATGGGATCGATGATGAAGAACAGGGGGTCCTTGAGTGTCACGGGAAGCTTCTCATAATAGGTAATCGGTTTGGCGGTCTCGGGATCGCGGAAGATTCCCACGAAACCGATACGGGCATCGGGAAAAAGGTTCAGCACACCGTCCAGCATGCCGACACCGGCCCGTAGAATCGGCACCAGCACCACATCGTGGGCCACGATCCCGCCGCAGTAATTCCTCATCGGTGTTTCCACTTCATGGGGAACCAGTTCAACGTTTTTCAGGGCCTCATAGGCCAGCAGCATGGTGATTTCACTGGCCAGTCCCCGGAAATCCCTGGAGTTGGTCCGCTTGTCCCGCAGCAGCGTTAGCTTGTGGGTCAGCAGCGGATGATCGATCTGATAATGCATGGGAGACTCCTGACAATGCAAGATGTTTCTTACAGTATATTATAACCAAGAAATTCCCGAATATAAAAAAAAGAAAAACACAGCCCCTTTCAGGCACAATCAAACAACATTCCGAACAGTCCTGTTTTATTGGAGTAAAATATCTTATAATCCGAAAAACTTCATACCGGACCGACCATTATGCCAGAAGATAGATCGGACAGCGAACTGTTACATCGTTGCGCCCAGGGAGATGAAGAAGCCTTCGGCCAATTATTGGAACGACACCAGAATCGAATCTTCGCCCTGATCAGCCGCTACGTCCGCGATCCGGCCACCGCCGAGGACCTCTGCCAGGATACTTTTTTCAAAGTCTGGAAGTATTCCGGCAGCTTCAGGGACCGGTCCGCATTCACCACCTGGCTGTATCGTTTGGCCGTGAACACCTGCCTGAACCATCGGGAAACATTGAAAAAACACCCGCTAACGATTCCCTTGCCTCCGGATTGCCCGGACGAAACCGGGACGGCAAATGACGAGCTGACTGTATCCCGACGGGCGGAGCTTCTACATCAGGCGATTACCGGCCTGCCGGATCGGCAACGGATGGCCCTACTGCTGGCCGGCTTCGCCGGACGATCCTACGAGGAGATCGCCGGAATCATGGACACTCCCGTGAGTTCAGTGGAATCCCTTCTGTTTCGGGCCAGGCAGAATCTTGCGGCCTGTTTGCTGCCCTATAAAAAAAGGGGGGAACTTTGAGCGCAAGTTTTTCCCAAATGTTCTGTCTAAAGGAGTGAAGACCAAGATGAATTGTAAAAAGATACGCAAGTACCTGTCACTGGCCATCGACGGCCGTCGGCATCCGGGACGACAGGAGTGCATTTCGGAGCATCTGAAAAACTGCCCTTCCTGTCGGAGCTGGCAAGAGCAACAGCAGGAAATCAGCGAATATCTTTCCGAAGTGCCCGGAGACACACTTTCCCCATACTTCAGCAACCGGCTGCGGCAGCGGATTCGATCAGGCCGTTCATCCCGAGCCTATTCCCTGCCGGTTTTCCCCTCTTTCCGAAGACTGGTTATCACGAGCGTCATGCTCATGGTATTTCTCCTGGCCGTTTTCGCCGGACTGCGCCTGGGTACCCGGGGTCCCTTCTCCATCGAATCCGAAAGAGAAGCCGTTTTCGTACGTACTCTCGAGCTCAACATGTTTGCCGATCTGCCGAGTGAATCCTTTGGAGCGGTATACACCAGCCTGCTTCAGGAAGGTGAACGATGAGATCCCGCTGGCTTTATCCGGTGCTGGTCGTATCTCTGGGGCTCAACATCGGCTTGCTGCTGAAACAATACACCTTTAAAACACCTGAGAGCTTAGGAGTTTCAGCACATGCGAAGCATTGCGGCTGGCATACCAGCCCACTGCGCGACGAACTGAATCTGAACCCGGAACAGGCCGCCCGAATGGAGGAGGAACGAAATCGGACACTGGAACAGGTGGCCTCACAGCAGGAAACGCTGCGCATCAAGAGACAGGAGATATTCTCCCTCTTCAAGAACCTTCAGTCACCGGATGAAATCCAACTGAATCGACTGCTGCGGGAAGTCTCCGATTTGCAGGCCGAAATCGAGATGTATTATATCAAACACTTCCTGCGCCTGAAAACCCTGCTCTCTCAGTCTCAGCTCCAGAAGTTCGAGGAACTCTTCGAAAGACACCTGTGCCCGTCCATGATCGGCCGGATTACCTTGTCCGACTCGAAAGAAGGAATTGAAAACGAATGTCCTCCCGGCTGTCCCGTGAGTACAATCGGCATGAAATAAAAAAAGAAAAAATAGTGGAGGTAATGACACGATGTTAAACAAAAAGACGCTTATGCTCCTGATGATTCCGCTGATCGGCGCCATGCTAATGGCCGCCCCGCCGACCGCGACCGAAAACTGCCAGCACGGCAAGAAAGTCTGTAACAAGATGGAGATGAAAGAGTGCTGCATGATCCAGCAGCTTCCCGGTCTCAATGCCGAACAGAAAGAGAAGATCGGCAAAATACATGATGAGATGCTGAAGATGATGGCCGAAATGCATGCCGGCATGCAGAAGCAGCACGCGGAAATGAAGGCACTGATGAAAAAAGGCGATCTCAAGACCATCGAGGCCAGGATCGACGAAGCCGGAAAACTGCGCATTCAAATGCAGAAGAAGATGGCGGCACACAGGTTGGCCGTTCGGGCTCTGCTCACCGATGAGCAGAAGGTCAAATTCGACGAAATGCCCTGCTGCGGAATGAAGGCGGGACAATGCGGTACACATGCCGAAAAGGCCCATGACTGCCAGAAAAAGGCAAAGGAAACGGTTAAAACGAAAGAAAAGAAAAACAGCGGGTGCACCGGCGACCACGACAACTGCGACATCCCCTGCGCCTTGAATACAAAGAAATAAAATATCCTTGTTCCAGCAGGAGGCGGGAATGATCCCGCCTCCGTCCTACCCTCTCCCTCATCGCCGTTCATTCGAGCGGATAAATATTCAACACAGTATATCACCGTATATATCGTCTCCCCCTACATTAGGTGCCACCCATTAGAAGTTTTGTGTCAATAGACTAGACTTCTTTTTTACTTTT
>CAYMND010000108.1:0-8138 GCA_964391685.1 uncultured Clostridia bacterium
GATGGATTAACCAGCTGATTCTCCATCAGTAAAACAGACACCTGCAGCGTCCGCGGAGAAAGAAATACAGGCTGTCCGCCCGATGGCCGCCGATATACTGTGATGTTGTCTTCTGCGAGGGCTTTGAGATTGAGTGAATCCATGACCCGATTCCCTTGACCGACAACAACACACGGTTTATCGACATGCCAGACCATCACTCGATTTTCCTTGGAGTGAACAATTTCTGCATCGGCCAATTCATACGCCCGAACTTCAATAAGAGGTCTAGGCATGTCAGTTCTCCACTTTACATCAACTGTGGATCGGCGAACCCACAGCAGCCAAGGCCGCTTCCATCATGACCTCCGAAATTGTCGGATGGGCATGGATCATCCTGGCCGCATCGGCCACTGTCGCTTCCAACTCGATCAATGAAACCGCTTCGGCTATCATATCCGTTGCATCGGGTGCCACAATCACAACCCCGAGAATCTCTCCATACCGAGGTTCAAAGTAGATCCGCACTCTGCCTTCCCGATGCCCTTCAGCCAAAGCCTTACCGTTGGCGGACAGCACAAACTCTGTTGTTTCATACTCCATCCCTTTTTCTTTCAGCAGTTGTTCCCCCAGCCCCACCTGAGCCATCTCCGGCATGGTGTAGAGATTCAACGGGATCACCCTGGCATCATAACCGGATTGTACACCGCTCAAGTGGTTAACCGCAGAAAGAGCTTGAGCTGAAGCAGCATGGGCAAAGGCCGACAAGCCGTTCATGTCACCGACGGCATAGATGTTATCCTGAGATGTCTGCAGCCAATGGTTGACTGAAACAAACCCGTCCCCGGTCAACGCCAGATTGACACGGTCCATGGGAGGCAGAACCGCACGACGATCAGCCAGATTGATCACAGAGTCGTATGAAACCACTCGTTCACCGAATCGGAGCCTCTTTTCTGCAGAATCAAACTTCGCCTCATGGTATGATCCAGTCGTAACATGGCTGTTTTTCAGTAATTGCTCGACATTCGCCGATATCAAGGGATCCGCATTCGGTATATATCGATCGTTAACCGTCAGCAACACCGGTTCGGCGCCAACCAGCGAAAAGAACTGGGCCATCTCAACCGCCGAAGGCCCATCCCCCACAATGACAGGTCGTTGAGGCAAGCGTTCCTGTTCCAGCAGCATCTTCATCGGGAAGATGTCCGCATCAGCCAGAATACCGCCCTTTGGAAGCTCAGGCATTGAACCTGTCGCCAGAACAATATGATCCGTTGAAATCAACCTGTTGCCTATCTGAACTTCATTGGGAGAAGCCAGATACGCTTCACCAAATTCAATTTCAACTCCGTTTTTTTTCAGTAGAAATTCGACTCCCTTGGTCAATTTCTTGACCAATCGAGTTGCTCTGTCCGCCGCTTTTTTAAAATCAAACTTCATTGACTTCAAATCCAATCCGACCACACCAAATTCCGAAGCCCTGCGAACCTCTTCCATTTTCTTTGCACTCTCCAACAGAGCCTTTGTCGGAATACACCCCCAGTTCAGACACATGCCGCCCAACCGTTCTTTCTCGATCAGCAGCGTTTTTTTCCCTAACTGACCGGCCCGAATTGCAGCCACGTATCCAGCCGGACCCGCACCGATAACCACCACATCATAGATCATTTTCTCCCTCCTATACCAGTAACAGCGTATCGGGTTCGGCCAGTAAATCCGCCACCCTCCGTAAGAAACGGGCCGATTCCGCCCCATCCACAATCCGGTGGTCCACCGAAAGGGAGAGAGGAATTACATGCCCGACCGCCAGCTGATTTCCTTGAACAACCGGGCGCTTCATAATCCTTCCGATCCCTAGAATGGCGGCCTGTGGATAATTGATTACCGGCACACCATAGGTCCCACCGATAGAGCCATAGTTTGTCACCGTAAAAGTTCCACCTTGAAAATCATCCAGTTGCAGAGATCTTTCCTTCGCTTTTTGCGTTTTTTCAAAAATATCACCCGCCAGCTCGGTCAAACTTTTCCTGGAAACATCTCGAATCACTGGAACCATCAACCCGTCTGGCGTATCTACCGCAATGTTGATGTGAATGTCTTGAAATATCGTCAATTGCCCGGCATCCGAATCCATTCTGGAATTCAACCGGGGATACTGTCTCAGGGCCGCGGCTACCGCTTTGAGGATGAACGGCAAGTATGACAAGTGGATTCCTTCGTTTGTGATTTTTTCGTTGAACCGTTTTCGCATGTCCACCAGTTTGTCAACCTCTCCCTCCTCGAACACGGTCATATGCGCCGCAGACTGTTTGGAGCGAAGCATATTCCGGGCTATGGCCTTGCGGATCTGAGTCAACGGCTCGACAATAAAGCGAGGAAAGTCTTCTTTCGTCAAGCGATCCGCTTCCGGAAGTGACCGATGCTGATCAGAAACCGATTGAACCGCTCGAAGTATATCGACTTTCATTATTCTCTCAGCCGGTCCGCTTCCGTGCAGTGTATTGATATCCACGCCCAGTTCCTTGGCCATGGCGCGCGCCACCGGTGTGGCCAGAACCTTTATCTTTCGCTTGCCCGGTTTTACGTCCAAGACAGCCCGGCCTTCTTCTCCGGCGGGCAAATAAGCCGCATCACCGGCCACTTCCAAGCTTCCGACCACACCGAACCCTTTTTCTTCAACCGGGATTATTTCACCCGGTTTCATTTCAAGGTTCGATTCAGCAGGGTTTTCTCCCTCGACGGCGATCTCGACAAGTGCATCACCGACATTGACCAGATCTCCTTCATTGCCGAACCGGGCAACGATGGTCCCGTTCCTTGGAGAAGGAATATCCGTCACGACCTTGTCCGTCTCCATTTTGACCACCGCATCTCCGCTCCGAATACCCTCGCCTTTACTGACATACCACTTGATAATTCTTCCTTCATGAATTCCTTCACCGATATCCGGAAATGTAAACATGAAATTCATCTCACCCCTCCTAGTACTTCAACACTTTTTCCATTTCGTAATAGATCCGCTGCGGGCTATGAAAATAATGGTGTTCACCCTTTGGCAGCGGGGGAACCGTATCGAACCCCGACAACCGTGTAGGCGGAGCTTCAAGATGCAGAAAGGCATCTTCTGTGACAGCCGCCGACAATTCGGCTCCAACGCCAAAGCTTGTTGGCCCCTCACTCACCAGTAAAAATCGTCCGGTCTTTTTCACCGACTCGACAACCGCATCCCGATCAAAGGGTGAAATGGTGCGAAGATCAATAATCTCAATAGAAAACCCTTTCTCTTTGGCTATCATCGCCGCCCGCTGAACCTCTCGTACCATCGCGCCGTACGCAACCACAGTCAGCTGTTCTCCTTTCTGAACGACCTTGGCTTTTCGAAGGGGAATTGTGTATTTCTCTTCCGGAACCTCTTGCTTGATTGCCCGGTAAATACGCTTGGGCTCCATGAAAACCACCGGATCACCGTAATCAATGGCAGATAAAAGTAATCCTTTTGCATCGTACGGTGTGGACGGAATAACCACAGTCATCCCGGGAATATGCGCAAAAAGAGCCTCCATGCTTTCCGAATGGTGCTCCAAAGCCCGGATATTTCCTCCATAGGGCATACGAATTACCATTGGTACAGTATATTTCCCCCGGGATCGGTTGCGCATTCGGGCCACATGGCTTACGATCTGATTGAAACCGGGAAAGACAAATCCGGAAAACTGAATCTCCACAACCGGACGCAAGCCCGCCGCCCCCATACCGACACCGGTGCCAATGATCGCCGACTCAGCCAGCGGAGTGTCGAAAACTCTTTCTTCACCGTACTTTTCTTGCAAACCTTGTGTAACCCGGAACACACCTCCTTCAACACCGACATCCTCACCGTAAACGACCACGTCGTCCGATTGAGAAAGAGCTATATCCAAGGCGTTGTTGATACTCTGCACCATAGTCATGACAGTCATTGGTTCACCTCCTGCCATTTGAGAAACCGCATATTCTCACTCATCTGCCTTCTCAAATTTTCCGGCATATCCAGGTATTGATAGCGAAACACGTCCTCCAAATTGTAAGGGCCATGACTTTCGTATAGAGCAAATTCCTGCTCCACTTTGCGTCGGAACTCCTCTTTCAGTTTCTCCTCCAAAGCCTCTTCCCATATTCCTTTCCCTTCCAGGTACATTCGCAACCGCCGCAACGGATCCCTGAGCCGCCACTGTTCCTCCTCCTCAGCACTCCGATACAACGACGGATCGTCAGAAGTGGTGTGGGCGCCCAGACGATAGGTGAGTGCTTCAATCAAAACCGGACCGCCACCTTGAGCAACGAATTTCTTTGCTTCAGAGACAATACGGTATACAGCAAGATAATCATTTCCGTCCACCTTGACTCCGGGCATACCGTAAGCCAGGGCTTTCACCGCAAGATTGATCGACACCGTCTGTTTTGACACCGGAACTGAAATGGCAAACTGATTGTTCTGGACAATCGTGATCATCGGAGCCTTCCAGACCGCTGCAAAATTCAACGATTCATGAAAATCCCCTTGAGATGTTCCGCCGTCACCAACAAAAGCAAATACAATCCCAGGGTCCTTTTTTATTTTCATGGCATGAGCAATTCCAGCGGCATGTTGCAGCTGCGATGCAATCGGGACATTGGGCGGCAGGAAACGGGAGGCACCTGAAAATCTGGCCCCCTCCTCATACCCTCCCCAGTAAAGAAAAATATCACTCAACCTGGCTCCTTTCAAGAGCCAGGCCCCCATTTCCCGAAACGCAGGGACCAGCCAATCCGACTCACTCATCTGCTTCCCGGCAGCTGCAGCGATCGCTTCCTGACCCAGGTTGGGGGGGAGCGTGAACAGCCGCCCCTGGCGCTGATAAGAAACGGACATGAGATCCGCCGTACGGGCAAAAAGCATAAATTTGTAAGCCTCAAGAAGCTCTTCGTCGCTGATCCCGGAATGACCGCTCTCATCGACAATCTGCCCGTCTTCATTCATGACCTGAAACATTTTATCTGGCAAAGGATCGTACTTCTCAATCATCAAACCCTCCGTTTATCCCACAAATGATGAGTAAATATCGATTTTTGTCAACAAATGGGGAAAAAGGATTTACAGTTGTTGCATTTTAGGAATGCCGCCCCTCTACCGATATGAGGATTGATCTGCGTAAATCGATGGAAGACAATGCCTGTTGGCTTATTTCTTTTCGGTGTAGTATGTCAGGGTTTTCTCCGCCAGCCGGGTGGACAAATCCCGATCCAGAGGGATCATGGCTTCCATTATTTTCCCAGCCTTTTTGGGAGTCATCTTGCGCATCAACAGTACCGCCAGATCTTCATTTTCCTTGAACAGAGAAATGACCAGAGGAGCCGCCTGCTCCGGATCGACACTCTCGTACGACTCGATCACCTTCTTACTGAGCGATTCGTTTTCCATCTCACGTTTGAACTGTTCCTGCTTCTCCTGCAATTTTTTCTTTTCCTCTTCCAATGCCGTCGCCCGTTGTTCCAACTCAATCTGGAAGGATTTCAAGTCATCCCACTGCCTTTTCAGTTCCGCCTTCTCTTTTTCTATGGCAGCTCTTTCCTTCATCAAATCATCGCCGACCTTCTCTTTTTCCGTGATTTCCTGCCCGGAAATCCCCCCCGTCAACCAAAAGACAAGTAAAAGTGCAATACCGCTTCGCCTTTTCATGTCACTCTCTCCATGATTTCCATTTCTTTGCGCTTCATTAGAAAAAGGTCGTCCATTTCCTGCTGTTCCACTTTATCCACACTTTTCTGATACTCCAACCATGCCTTGTCTCTTAACCGTTCAAGAATACGCGTCTCTTTTCGGGACTCCAGATAGCGCTCCCTTTTTTCTTTGGTAACCCCTTTCAGTTCAGTCAAGAGCCGCGTCTGCATCTCGATCAGGGTAAACAGCTGTCGTTTGAATTCGTCCCGCTGCATTCTGACTGAGCCATCCTCACCGTTCATTCCGGCTCGGCATAGATCGTTCAGGCTGTCCCGCATCCGGATCAGCTTGTCCTCGGCATCTCTTTCATTGGAGAGCGCCTTCTGAAAATCAACCAGCGCCAGCTCCTCCAACTGACGTCTGTACAGCAGAACAGATTCCAGCCTGAATTGAAACCGCTTCAAACCAACGCCTCCTTCAATCGCTTCAATGTGTCCGAAAAAGTGGATTTTTCATCGGTCTTCTGCCTTAGAAAGGCATTCATTCTTTCAATCCGTTCCAGAGCCGCATCGATTCTCGGATTGTTCCCTTTTCGATAGGCACCGATATTGATCAAATCCTCGGCTTGTCGATAGGTTGCCATCAGTTCACGGAAAAGACCGGCATCATGACTCTGTTCCTGATCCGACACGTCGGCCATCAATCGGGAAATACTGGCCAGAACATCAATCGACGGGAGATGATTGCGATGGGCAATCTCACGGGACAAAGCGATATGACCGTCCAGTATCGATCGGGCGTGATCGGAAATGGGTTCCGTCATGTCATCCCCTTCGACCAATACGGTATATATCCCGGTTACACTACCCCCCGATTCAAACCTGCCGGCCCGCTCGAGAAGCCTGGGCATCATGGCGAAAACGGAAGGAGTGTACCCTTTCGATGAGGGGGGCTCACCCGCCGAAAGGCCCACTTCCCGCTGCGCCATGGACAATCGGGTCAATGAATCCATCATCAACAGTACAGTCAATCCAGAATCGGAAAAATATTCGGCAACAGCTGTCGCCGCAAACGCAGCCTGAATCTTCAGCAAGGCCGGCTCATCCGAAGTGGCCACAACGACCACGGACCGGGCCAACCCTTCCGGGCCGAGACTCTTGGCAATAAAATCCTTCAGTTCACGTCCCCGTTCACCGATCAGGGCGATGACATTCAGATCTGCACTGGTATTGCGAGCAATCATGCCCATAAGCGTACTTTTACCGACGCCGCTGCCGGAAAATATTCCCATCCGTTGGCCCAGACCGATGGTTATAAGACCATCTATGGCGCGAACACCTGTTTCCAGAGGTTGATCAATGGGTTGCCGATTCATGGCGTTCCGAGGTGCTCGCTCCACCTGAATCCAGCGGTCAGCCAGGAGAGGAGGACCGTTGTCAATTGCCGAGCCCATGGCGTTGATCACCCTGCCTTTCAGTTGCGGACCTACAGGAATTTTCAGGGTTTGACCTGTCGAGAAGACTCGGTCTCCATTTTGAATCCCCTTCAGTTCACCCAGAGGCATAGAAATAATTCTGCGCCCCCTGAAGCCGACAACTTGAAGCAGCAGAGGTGATTTTACACCTTCTTTGACCAATACGTCTCCGACTGAGCAGGGAGGCCCTTCGGACTCAATCGTCAGGCCTACAATCTTGTCGATCCGTCCGTAGACCCTGAGAGGCTCCACCTCTGACATGCGCCTACTGAGCGCCTGAATGGCCATACCGCTATTTGGCATGACTCAACTCTTTAATGATCACTTCCAACTGTCGACTCGGCTCCGTGGAAACTTCACCGCTGTCCGAAATAATACGACAGCCACCTTTCTCAACCGAATTGTCCTGAACAAACTTGAAGCTATTGCTGCTCACCGGCAATCCAGTGAGCCCCGCCTGCTGAGACATCAACCATTGATAATCATCCGGATGGACGTGTATTTCATACCGACTGGCATCCTTTAACTGTTCAAAACCTTTCTTGAGCATCCGTAATACCATTTCCGGTTCTGTCTTCACTTCATCACCCATGATTTTCCGGGTAATAGAAAAAACCAGGTTCAACAAATCACTTTCCATGCCGGACATCATCTCTTCCCTTGTGGAAACCAGTTCGCCCAAGGTTTGCTGAAAACGCTTCCGAATCGGGTCCAATTCCTCTGACAGTTTCTGTTGGTACTCCCGGTTCACCCTTTCTCGCAATTCCTTTTCAATTCGTCCTTTGAAAACGACCGCCTCCAATTCTGCCTCTTTCAACTTCTCCTGGGCTTCCCTCATTATTCGATGGGCCTCGTCTCTCGCAGCCCGTACAGGATCATCGGGATTGGCTTCGATAATCTGTCTGCGTTCATTCTCTCTTTTTTTCCGTTCCACCAGCAGATTGATCTCCGCGCTGCTCAGATAATGATACGGTCGAATAATCCCTGGCTCCTGCTCCGATG
>CAYMND010000109.1:0-8135 GCA_964391685.1 uncultured Clostridia bacterium
TATGGTGATGCCTTGAACGGAGGTAGCAGATGATTGAAAGGTTGGACGGATTAAACCCGATCAGCCCTCAGATATCGAATGGGGGAGTCTTTGACTCCCCCGCTGCCTCTTCTGAGCAAATCAATCTTTTCCAGCAGAGTAACGGCGCGGAAGAACGAGTTGTCACAGATGTATTCGATTCCAGTTTGAAAATAGAAAAATCGGTAAGCGAACAGGTGAAGGAAGAGGTCAAGACCGATGAGAAAAACGGCGATCTACCGCTGGACAAGATCATCGAGCGCTTGAACTATAAAATGAACCTGTCGAACCGCAGTCTGCGATTCAAGCTGGATGAACGAATCGGACGGAACTACATCAGTATCATCGATAAAGAAACCGAGGAGATCATCAAGGAATATCCTCCCGAAGAGATCCGCAATTTCATGGCCCAGGTCATGAAGTTCGAAGAGCGGATGCTTGCCAGCGGGGACGGCCAGCCGGTTTTCGGACCGAAGGGTGAACTGATGGTAGACGTCGAGGTGTGAGATGAGCACAATTTCGTTGGGATCGTCGAGTGATACGAGTTCGGGGTCCATTCTCGGACAGCTGGATGTCCAGTACATTGTCGAACAGATTATCTATGCCAAGCAGGAGCCGATTCGAGATCTGGAAGAGTACCAGACTCTCTACGAAGCGAAAAAAACCGCCTTTCAGGAGTTGAATACCAAGCTTTCAGCGGTTGAAAGATCTTTGTACACCCTGACCAGAACCGGTTTTGAAGCCAAGACTGTGACATCCGGTGATTCTTCCGTACTGACAGCCAGCGCGGGCAGCAGCGCGCAATCGGGGACTTACGATCTGGTAGTCAAGCAGCTCGCCAGAGCACAATCGAGTGCCACGACCACATTCTCTTCCGCAAGCGAATCGGTACTGACCAACGGTTCAACCCTCACCATCACCCAGGGCGATGAGACAGTCGATATCGATATCGCCGGGGACACTGAAAGTCTCAACGGCCTCAGGAACGCCATCAACACTTCGGGTCTCGATGTGACCGCCAGCGTCATCAATCAGGGCGGGGCCTACTATCTTCAGATCACATCCGATTCCACCGGAACCGATAACGGTTTTACCGTCACGGACACCGGAGTCGGATCGTCCATTCTGACCCGCCAGTCCGCTATGGACGCCCAGTTCTACCTCAACACCGATCCGAACGCCAACCCGACAGACTACATCACCCGTCAGAGCAACTCCATCAACGATGTGATCGAGGGTGTCACGCTGCAGCTCAACAAAGTGGATTCCAATCCGGTTACCTTGAATGTGGCCAACGATACCAGCGGAATAACGGAGTATATCGACAATTTTATCGAGCAGTTCAACGCCGCCATCACTTTTCTCAACGAGCAGTTCACCTACAATGAATCGGAAGGAATGGCCGGTGTGCTGTCCGGAGAATCGACGGCCCGCAAGGCTCAAAGCGACCTGCTCGGCATTGTCAGCACACGGGTGGCCGGTCTGGAAGAGAGCGACCGGTACAAGACTCTTTCCACCATCGGCATCGATATGGCCAACGACGGAACCCTCAGCGTTGATTCCTCTAAACTCGAGACTGTTCTGGAAAATGATCTGGACAATGTCATCCGGCTGTTCAAAAACCAGGGAACCAGTTCCCATTCCGAGATATCCTATGCCGGGAAAAGCAGCGACACCGTCGCCGGCACCTACGCCGTGAACATCACCCAAGTGGCCGAACAGGCGCAGGTCACCGCCGATACGGCGGTAGACACCACGCTGGGAAGTTCCGAGGCCGACAATGAAACCTTGACCTTCGCCCTTTCCGGAAAATCGGTAAATGTCAGTCTGACCTACGATATGACCATCGGCCAGATTGTTTCGGCGGTGAATACCGCTTTCGAAAACGCCGGATTCAAAGCCTACGCCACCCAGAACAGCAACATCCTATCCGTTTTGTCCGATGAATACGGGAGTTCCCAGATTCTTTCCGCTTCATCCACCGGTACGAGAATTTTTTCTGGTGACAAAAACGACACCGGTGTGGATGTGGCCGGTACAATCGGCGGCAACGCGGCTACCGGAAACGGACAGCTGTTGACCGGATCGTCCGGTGACAGCAAGGGGCTGATGGTTTTTGTCGAGAGTCAGACGGTAGGTGACAAAGGGCAGGTGACTTTGACGTACGGTGTCGGTGAACAGCTCAGGTTGAGAATGTACGACCTGACTTTTCCGTACACCGGTCTGCTGGCAAAGAATGTGGAGGCCCTGGATACCCAGCTGGAAAACATCGACGAGAAAATCGCCGAGATTAACAGTCGGCTTGCCGAGGAAGAGGAGTTGCTGATCACACAGTACACCAAGGCGAACGAGGCCCTGGCGCAGCTGCAATATCTGCAGTCGACACTCAGCAACAGCTTCAGCACATAGCTCAGAAAGAGGTATGCGATATATTTGGGAGCTTAGCCATGACTGAGGATTATTACTATCTGAAAAGCAATGTCGAGGGTATGAGTGAGGATGAACGGATACTGTTCATCTATTCGGAATTGCTGAAGATCCTTGGCAGGGCATTGATTCATTTGAAACGAAGCGAGATCGAGCCACGGGTGACGGCCATTAACAAGGCAATCGACGTCATTTATGCGTTGAATTCCATACTGAATCAGGAGGGGGGGGTGATTTCGGCTCAATTGAGATCACTCTACCTCTACTCAGTCAATATGTTGATGGCCGCCAACTACCGAAAGAGTGAGAGCCATCTGAACGAAGTGATCAAGATTTTCAAAGAGCTGCAGCATACATGGTCGGAAAAAATCAGAAAAGATAAAAGCGAGTTGATCAACCATGAACAAACAGTACCAACAAAAGAACAAAGATCGTCAATTCAAGGACAACTGGACGGAGTGGAACTGTATGGGTGATCGCGGCATTATCGATCATCTGATGACCATTCTCAAGCATCTGGACGCTGTTTCCTCTCTTCTGATGAAAAATGACTGGGATGCCATCGAGAAGGAGTTTGCGGCGGTTCTTTCCCATCAGAATGAATTGCGGGACTGCTCCAGGCGGATAGAGGAACTGCTTCAGACCGATCCCAGTTTCTCCGAACTGTACGAAACACAGAAAACGTTGCTGATGCAGAAAATATCAGAGGTCAAGGAAGCCATCGAAGGCTGGAAGAGCTCCCAGCAGCAGAAGATAGCCAAATCTCAGACACTGCTGCAGAATATCTCCAAGTACGGGAGTAATCAGAAAAGTACGGCCAACTTCATCGACAAAACGATTGAATAGGCCCGGACCATCAGAACCGGATCCGGTTGACGGCTGTTCTCCGATCGATCAATATAGTACAATACTGATTGAAAAACAGGAGGTACCGATGGCTCTGATCAGTTTGAAAGGACATTCGATACATACCAGCGGGAATTTGCCGGGAGTCGGTCTGAGAGCGCCTGATTTCCAGTTGACCGGTTCGGATCTCAGCGATGTCACGCTGAAACAGTTTGAAGGGAAAAGGGTGGTAATCAATATTTTCCCCAGTCTGGATACACCGGTATGCGCCGCTTCGGTGCGGAAGTTCAACAAGGAGATATCCCAACTTCCCAACACCGTTCTGCTTTCCGTTTCTGCCGATCTTCCTTTCGCCCATGCCAGGTTTTGCGAAACCAACAACATCACCAACGTCATCAACGCATCGGTTTTCAGGTGTCCTGAATTTGCCAGAGAGTACGGTGTGGGAATCGAAGACGGTCCTCTGCGGGGACTTCTGGCCCGGGCGGTTCTGGTACTCGATGAAAAGCATCAGGTGCTCTACCATGAATTGGTGCCGGAGATCACCCAGGAACCCGATTATGAGAAAGCGATGAAGGTGTTGAAAAAGTAGTGTCCATGAACGTTTTGTTGTAAGTTCTCGTATGATACAAGGTATGCGAACACGATCTTTTTTTTGTCTGGTTGTTTTTTTTCTGGGATTCATGCACTGCGGCCTGAATGCACAGAAGGTGTGGTACAAAGAAAACGCTGAAAAAAAGATCAGTGTACCGGTGGAGATATTTGACGGGATTGTGTACCTCAAAGTATTGCTCAACGATGAGTATGAAGGCCGTTTTATACTTGACACGGGGACGGACAGCGTCTCTGTCGTTTCCAACGGACTGGCACTGAAAATGGGTGTTCTGGGACCCGAGCCAATCAGTGCTCCGGGGTTGAAGAGCCGGAAAAACAGAGTCAGACGACTGTACGGTACCCGACTCGGTGTCGGAGACGCCGTTTTCATCGGTTACGATTTCATTTCTCTGCCTCTGGACAGACTGGAACCCTATTGGGGAAGGAAAATTGAAGGGATATTAGGCGGAAACATCCTGAAGGATTTTGTCCTGACGATAGAGTACGAGAAAAAGTCTCTTTCCATGACCGACCATGTACCCGCAGAAATCAAACGTACCGGATACCGTCTGCCCATATCGGTTATGGGATCAACACCCATAGTCGAAGCCCAGCTGATTATCAAAAGGGAGACTGCTCCTTTATCCGGACGTTTCATCGTGGACACCGGAGTACGACAGAGCCTGGTCAACACACCGTTCACGGAACGCTACAATCTTCTGGAGCAGTCTGGACGGACAATAGTCAACATCACCGGTTACGGGATCGGCGGACTGATTGTCGAACGTCTGGGCCGGATCGCATATCTGAACTTCGGCGGAGCCAGGCTGAAAAACCCGGTACTGCAACTGTCGGTGAATAAAGAAGGGCTGCGTACTTCGGATCTTTTCGACGGCATCATCGGAGGAGATCTGCTGAGTAGATTCACGGTCGTTTTAGACTATCCAGACCAGACGCTCTATCTGGCACCAAACGGCAGTTTCGGCGATCCTTTTCTGTACGACATGAGCGGAATATACTTCACCATGGAATCCGATGTTCATTCTACCAGGGTACGGGTCGTGAACGTAGTGGATGAGAGCCCGGCGGCGAAATCCGGAGTCAAGAAAGGCGATATCATCCTCGAGATCGATGATCAATCGGCGGATGCCTTCTCGATGCCCGCAATGAAAACCCATTTCAAGCGTGAAGGAAAGACGGTGAAGCTGAAGCTGGATCGTGACGGGAAAAAACTGAGCTTAGTCTTGTTTCTGGAACCGTACCTTTGATTCCACTCTTTTCATCGTCCGGTATCAACGAACCTTTTCTTTTCCTGTTCCTGAGAAAAAGGGGAAACGATGGATCAGGTTGTTGGATGATGAAAGGAGTGACAAAATGAAGACTGCCATTGCCGTTCTAATGCTCACCATGTTCTGTGCTCAGGGTATATATCCCCAGGATGTCGAAGTGGTGGGAACGATATATGAGCCCCTGAAACCCAGCTTCATCCTCACGGATGATCAGCGGATCTATCTGGCAGAGGGAACGACTGTCCATATTTACAACCTGAAGGATTTCAAGGAAACCGCCCGCTTCGGAAAGGCCGGAGAAGGCCCGGAGGAATTCGGTGCCGTTCAAGGTGGGCTGACGCTTTTCCTGCTGGACAATCAGCTGGTGGTAAACGCTCGTACGAAGCTCAATTTCTACAGTCTGAATGGAAAATTTGCCAAAACCGTGAAAATCAATGTGGGAAGTTTCGGTGGAAATTTCATTCCAGTGGACAACGGTTTCGTCGGGACCGGCATGAATCTGGATCAGAAGCAGCAGAGCATGACCATGACCATTTCCGTATACGATCGGGATTTTAACAAGAAGAAGGAACTCAAAAGCGCTTTGATCGGCCGCTTTTCGGGTAAGGTCAATATTTTCGAGGCCATGCGGCAGATGAGCTACGAAGGCAAAGGGGATCGGATATACTTTCTGAGCGAGGATGACACTGCGGTCACGGTCAACTCCCTGGACGGTGAGGAACTGAAGCGGATCGAATTGAATCTGGAGAAAGTCCCCCTGACCCAGGAGGATATCGACAAGATAATAAACCAGTTCGGAAGGAATGTTTCCGCGGCTCAGAAGGAAGAACTGATGAAGCGCTTCGAATTTCCCGAATATTATCCTTCCATGCTGCGTATGCTGGTGGACAGGAATCATTTGTTCGTTATGACCTGGAACAGAAACGAAAAAGGGAGTCTGGCCGTGATTTACGATACGCAGAGTGGGAAAAAGCTGAAGGAAGCCCATGTGCCCGTTCATTTCGATAACGGTATACAGCCTTTCCCATTTTCGTACCGACAGGGTGTCTATTACGCCGTCAATGAGCTTGCCGACGAGGATGAGCCGGATGAAGTCATCTACAAGGTGGTACGGATAAAACTCCTCTGACTGTTTTTCTTACGGATCCTGGTGGCTCGGATACGCTTTTTCCACGAGATGGCGAAGGAGAGGCCAGAGAGACAGGGGAAGACCGAAACCGAGGGCAAAGGGGCCAATGTGATCCAGGGTCAGCTGCAGCCGGATGGGATTCTGGAAAAGGTAGGGAAAGAACTGCCAGAATTCCAGCCAGAAGATGGCCTGGACGATCAGGCAGAGGGCGCACCATTTTTTGACCACCAGGGCCTGGTAAGCCACTGAAAAAAGTGTGTAGGGAAGAGCCAGAAGGTTGACGAAGGCCAAAAGAATGATGTTGTGATAAAAGTGGGGGGTGAAAGCCGACAGAAGCATGGTCAGCGCTGATCCACCGAAATACAGAACTCCCATGTCGGCGGTGTGAATCAGATTGAAGATTGTTCCGGCAGGTGATTCGATCACTCGATGACAGTCGAAATGTGGATTTTTCGGGCAGAATCGTTCAAAGAATGGCGCATGCAAACTTCCCAGCATCAGGGTCCATGAAGTGAACAGCCCGGTGGCTTTCAGCAGGAGGATCAGGACGCACATCTGTTCATTTTTTCCATGAAGATAGAAACGGGTTGACAGCAGGAGAATCATCAGAGACAGCATGACTTGCGCCAGGAAAAAACGATTCAAAACGGTTTTGTTTTTCATGAGATGAAATTATAACATGTTGGCGGTTGTTTCCTGCTGTGATCTCAATTCAGAAATGGATCTAATGTGCCAACGCTTCATTCTGTATTTGTGAGTCATAAAATTTTTTCTGTAAGTCCAACCAGGGTGTCAAAAAAAAAATAAATTTCTTATAATTTATGACATGAGCATCAGCATTCAGTATGTGCCGACTCCCTATGGCGAGCTGATCCTGGGGGCTTATCTCGATCGCCTTTGTCTCTGCGACTGGCGGGACAGGTCGACGCGTCGCACCATAGACGAAAGGATCAAGAACGGATTACAGGCACTTTTTGTCGAAGAGGACAATCCGACGAACCTTTTGGCCCGGCAGCAGCTCGAGGAGTATTTTTCAGGTATGAGAAACGTTTTTGACATCCCTCTGCGTCTGGTAGGAACACCTTTTCAGCTTCGTGTCTGGGAGGAACTCCAACGGATTCCCTACGGAAAAACCGAGACTTACAGGGAATTGGCCATCAGACTGGAGAACGAGATGGCCTATCGGGCTGTGGCCAATGCCTGTGCCGCCAATGCGATTTCCTTCTTCATTCCCTGTCATCGCATTATCGGCAGCCAGGGTGAACTGGTGGGCTATGCAGGGGGAAAAGAGACCAAGGAGAGACTGCTGCTGCTGGAAAATCGATGAACCAGCGGCTCAGATGAGAAATCTTCTGACTCGGCCCTCGTCGAGCGGTTCGACCGAATGTCTTGAAAGTTCGCCGTTTCGGGTCAGTCCGATCAGTACATTGTCCGCCAGGGGGGAAGTGTACCGGGCGATGACGGCCATGACGGTTTCCAGAATTGTGTTATCGGCGCAGCCGACTCCGATTGCTGTCGGACCGGGCTGGTTGACCGGCTCCATGAGGAAGTCATCGTTGTCGATGAGATTGACAATCGCTTCGTTGTCACTCTGATTGCGCCCGACTACAACAAAGAATGAATCGGAAAAGCGAAAAAAACGGCCGAATTTCAGCAATTCACAGTTGCGGAGAGTGGCGGCCTTATGGTCGATCAGATCTTGCAGCCGGAGACAAAAGAATTTTTCGGTTAACAGACAACCGCCTCCGGGTGTGGGAAAATCATCGATGCCCCAGCTCGAGGCCAGCTGAATCTGTTCTTTACGGCTTCGACCTGAAATCCCGAACAGGCGG
>CAYMND010000110.1:0-8134 GCA_964391685.1 uncultured Clostridia bacterium
TACTCCCATGAGCTCGCCGAACGCCACCGGGGTTCTTCGGCACAGGTCAGACGGGACCTGATGCTCATCGGACACAGTGGAAGCACCAGCAGAGGATACGAAATCATCAAGCTGATTCACACCATCACCAAAACACTGAACGATCAGGACGGTCTGAAAGCCGTTCTGGTCGGAGTGGGGAACCTCGGGCGGGCCATTCTCAGCTATTTCAACGCCGGTCGCGCCAAGGCCAAAATCGCCGCAGCCATCGACGTGGACCCTCAAAAACAGGGTCGGGTGATCAGCGGATGTCCGGTGGGCGACCCCGGACAACTGAAAAATATACTCTCGAAACAATCCATCACCACCGCCATGCTGACCGTTCCCGCTTCCGAAGCCCAAGCCGTAGCCGAACAGCTTGTCCATTGCGGCGTCAGGGGCATCGTCAACTTCGCTCCGGTGAAGCTTCGCCTTCCGTCCAACATCTACGTCGAACAGATCGACATCACGACCATTCTCGAAAAAACCGCCTTCATGGCCAGAAACAAACAATAAGAAAGGAGTGCAAATGCATAGCAAAACAGATCACAAATCCGTGGTCCAAGATGTCTTGAAGCGTTATCCGGACGCCGGAAGGGACCAACTGATCCCGATATTGCAGGACGTCCAGGAAGGCGACGGCTACGTGTCGGAACAGGCCGTCAGAGCCATCGGTCAACACCTGAAAGTCTCGGCCAACAAAATCTATGGAGTGGCCACCTTTTACAATCAGTTCCGTTTTCATCCCATCGGTCGTTTTCACATCCAGATATGCCGCGGTACAGCCTGTCACGTACTCGGTTCCCTCTCCGTCCTCAACGCCCTGACCCAGGCCCTGGGAATCCAGCCGGGACAAACCTCCCGCGACGGCATGTTCAGCCTGGAAGTGGTGGCCTGCATCGGTGCCTGCGGTCTGGCTCCGGTGATCAGCGTCAACGGTGAATTCCATGCCGCAATGACCGCCGAAAAAGTTGAAAAATTGCTCAAAGAATACCGCAAGATGGGAGAAGCGCATGTGCAAAGCAACTGAAACAATTTTCGAATATATGCCTGAGCATCACGCCGGCAATCTGCGTTCGGCTATGTCCAAGAACCTCACCGATAAAAGCGGCGACCTGTTCAAGGCACTCCGTCGGGACACCCTCCAGCGACCGACTTTTTTCATCGGAGCCGGCACCTGCGGTCTGGGCGCCGGAGCACAGAAAACCATCAACGCCTTGAAAAAAGTCCTCAACGAAAGAGCCATGGAGTATGACCTGGTGGAGGTGGGATGCATCGGACTCTGCTCTTCCGAACCCCTGCTGGACGTACAGCTTCCCGGCCGAAACCGCATCAGTTTCACCCAGGTCACAGCAGACAAGGTGGAAGACCTGATCAAGGGGCTTCTCGACGAAGGCCGTTGTGATTTCCCATCCCTGGGTCAGTTCAACACCCCCGGAGCCGAAATCTGGGATGGAGTGAATTTCATCGCCGAGCACCCCTTTTTCAAGCCCCAGACCCGTTTCGTACTGAAAAACTGCGGCATCATCAATCCGAACAGTATCGACGAATATCTCGCCCACGGTGGTTACCGCGCCCTGGCCAAGGTACTGAAAGAACAGACCCCCGACGAAGTCATCGACTCAGCACTCAAGAGCGGACTTCGGGGACGCGGCGGCGGCGGTTTCCCAAGCGGTCAGAAATGGAAAGTGGCCCGGGAAAACGTGGCCGACCAGAAGTATCTGGTCTGCAACGCCGACGAGGGTGATCCCGGAGCCTTCATGGACCGGGCCGTCATCGAAGGGGACCCCCACCGGCTGATCGAAGGTATGGCCCTGGCCGCCTACGCCATCGGTGCCAGCAAGGCCTATATCTATATCCGGGCAGAGTATCCCCTGGCCATTACCCGGCTGAAGAAAGCCATCACCGATGCCACCGCATACGGCTTTCTGGGAGAGAACATTCTGGACAGCGGTTTTTCTCTGAAACTGATCATTAAAATGGGCGCCGGCGCCTTCGTCTGCGGAGAAGAGACCGCTCTGCTCCACTCCATTGAAGGCAAACGCGGCATGCCGCGACCCAGACCGCCCTTTCCAGCCGTTTCCGGCCTGTTTGGCAAACCTACCGTCATCAACAATGTGGAAACACTGGCCAATGTACCCACCATTATGGACAACGGCCCGGAATGGTTCGCCTCGGTTGGCACCGATAAGAGCAAGGGCACCAAAGTGTTCGCCCTGTCCGGAAAAGTGAACAACACCGGGCTGATCGAAGTGACCATGGGCACCACGTTGCGCCAGATCGTCTTCGATATCGGCGGAGGCATACGCAACAATGTACCCTACAAAGCGGTACAGATCGGTGGTCCCTCGGGTGGTTGCATACCCGAGCAGCATCTGGACATCGAGATCGATTACGAGAGTCTGAAAACCGTCGGCGCCATGATGGGCTCCGGCGGCCTGGTGGTCATGGATCAGAACACCTGCATGGTAGACATGGCCAAATTCTTCATGGATTTCATTCAGCGCGAAAGCTGCGGCAAATGCATCCCCTGCCGTGAAGGAACCAAACGCATGCTGGAGATCCTGAAGGCCATCACCCGCAGCCGAAAGAACGAGAGCAAGTTCGATGCCCTGGACCGTTTCAACGGCATCATCAACCTGAATCAGCTGGCCAAGGTCATCCAGGACACCAGTCTCTGCGGCCTGGGTCAGACGGCTCCAAACCCCGTCCTGAGTACCCTGCGATGGTTCCGCAGCGAATACGAGGCTCACATATACGAACGACGCTGTCCCGCCAAGGCATGTACGGAGCTGGTGAGCTACTCCATCGACACCGAAAAATGTGTCGGTTGTACGGCCTGTGCCCGCAAGTGCCCTTCCGGAGCCATCATGGGAACGGCCAAGGCCCCCCACTACATCATTCCCGACAAATGCATCGGCTGTGGCGCCTGTGTCACCGCCTGCCGCTTCAATGCGGTCATGACTGAATGAGAACTGAGGAGATCAAGATGATGACCATCGAAGTCAACGGTAAATCAATTGAAGCCCAGAAGGGCGAAACCATACTTTCCGCCCTGAAACGGGCCGGAATCCGTGTCCCCACCCTTTGCCACATGGAGGGACTCGTCCCCAGCGGTGCCTGCCGCATCTGCTCAGTCGAGGTGGAAGGCATGCGCAACCTTATCCCCAGCTGTTCGTACCCGGTCAGTGAGGGGATGAAGATCCAGACCCATTCACCCCGGGCCATTTCCGCACGGAAAACCATCATCGAACTGCTTCTGGCCAATCACCCCGACGACTGTCTCTACTGCGAGCGCAACGACAGCTGCGAACTCAGCCGCCTGGCTGTGGAATACGGCATTCGGGAACGACGATTCAAGGGGAGCCGACAGCACATGGACCTCGACGTCTCCAGCCCTTCCATCGTCCGGGATCCCGAAAAGTGCATTCTCTGCGGTAAGTGCGTCCGGGTATGCGAAGAGATCCAGGGCGTCGCGGCCATCGATTTCATCGGACGGGGCAGCAAGGCCCGAGTCGGTTCGGCTTTCGACCGTGGTCTCAACCTTTCCAGCTGCATCAACTGCGGCCAGTGCATCATGGTCTGCCCCACCGGCGCCCTGAAAGAACAGAGCCACATCAAGAAGGTCATCGATGCCCTGAACAATCCGGACATGTTCGTTGTCGTACAACACGCACCCAGCATCTCCGTCAGTATCGCCGAGGAATTCGACATCGATCCGGGCAAGGATGTCTGCGGCGCCATGACTGCCGCTCTGCGTCACCTGGGCTTCGACCGTGTTTTCGACACCAGCTTTTCAGCCGACCTGACCATCATGGAGGAGGCTTCCGAACTGGTTCACCGCATCCAGAGCGGTGGAGCCCTGCCGATGATGACCTCCTGTTCTCCGGGCTGGGTCAAATACCTGGAACAGTTTCATCCCCAGCTGATCCCCAACGTGTCCAGCTGCAAGAGCCCCCAGCAGATGATGGGTGCCCTGATCAAGTCCTACTACGCCGATGCCCAGGGAATCGATCCAAAAAAAATCTTCAGCGTCTCCATCATGCCCTGCACGGCCAAGAAGTTCGAAGCAGATCGTCCCGAAATGGGCCGAAACGGAAACTCCGACATCGACGCCGTCCTGACAACCCGTGAGATGGCCCGGTTGATCAAGCAGTTCGGCATCGATCTCCGGGACCTGGAGCCTGACTGTGCCGACACTCCTTTCGGCACCCGCAGCACGGCCGGTAAACTGTTCGGCGGCAGCGGAGGCGTCATGGAAGCGGCGCTGCGTACCGCCCATTTCCTGATCACCGGAAAGGAGATGGACGATCTCAAAGTCCAGCCCGTACGCGGTCTCGACGGTGTCAAGGAAGCCAGGTTGAGTATCAACGGCATGGAAATCGGAGTGGCCGTTGTCAGTGGCCTCGCCAACGCAGGCAAACTGATGGAACAGATCAAGGCCGGTCGCAAAGATCTGCACTTCATCGAGGTGATGACCTGTCCGGGCGGCTGCATCGCCGGCGGAGGTCAGCCGATCAAGACCGATCCGGAACGTGTCAAGGCGCGTATGAAGACCCTCTACAAGATCGATTCCCAGGAAACCCTTCGGACATCCCACAACAACCCGGACATCAAACGCCTGTACAACGAATTTTTGGAAAAGCCCCTCAGCCACAGGAGTCACGAACTGCTCCACACCCACTACTCCGAGCGGGAAGTCATACTGTGATCATGGTAGAATTAATCAAACAATTGGTGCACATAAAACAAGGAGAAAATCATGGATAAAGATAAAGCCACAATCCTGGTGGTAGATGATGATATCGACATTCTGGAACAGACCTGCCTCATCCTCCGGAGCGCCGGATACAAAACCCTTCAGGCCAACGGTGAATCCGAAGCCAGAGAGCTTCTGAAATCCAGCCGTCCGGACCTGGCCATACTGGATCTGATGATGGAGCACATGGACAGCGGGTTTATTCTCAGCCACCAGATCAAGAAAATGGACCCGGCCATTCCGGTGATCATCATCTCCGCTGTCACCAGTCAGACCGGCATGCATTTCGATACCAGCGAAAAAAACGAGCGATCCTGGATCAAGGCCGATGTTTTCATGGCCAAAGGCGTCCGCCCCGAACAGTTGATCGGTGAAGTGGAACGCCTGCTCGGATAACACGTAAAATGGTCGAATTGAGGGTTCTGGTCGTCGACGCCGATGTCGAAAACCGGCGCCAGGTGAAGCGTGTTCTGCGGAACTTCAGCTACCTGCTCAATCGGCTCGACGACCGGTTCCGGCTGTCCCTCGAAATGGCCAGCACCTGGAACCAGGGACAACGTCTGCTGTTGAAAAATGCACCGGACATTCTCCTCCTGGGCGATAATCTACCCGACGAGGAGAGCTTGGTCATCCTGAAAAGCGTCACCGAACTCCCCAACCATCCGGGGCTCATCCAGATGGTCTCTTCCACCGATACCGACTACGTCATTCAAATGATCCGCAGCGGAGCCTCCTCGCTGATATTTCTGCCGTTACACAGCGAAGATCTGGAACATGAAGTTCATAAAGCCGCCCGACAGGCCATGCTGCACCGCCAGGCCCGGGTTCACGCCGAGGAAAAGAAGCAGCTGCGCTTTCAGTTCATCTCGGTGATCGCCCATGAGATGAAATCTCCCCTGGCGGCGGTCGAGGGCTATCTGAACATGATGGACGGCAAGTTGGCCGGAAACGACATCGAAAATTACCAGAACATGGTAACCCGTTCCCTGAGCCGAATCGACGGCATGAAAAAGATGATCAACGATCTCCTGGACCTGACCCGCATCGAGTCGGGACAGAGGACACGCCAGCTGGCGGAGATCAATCTCGCCCAGCTGGCACACGAGGCGGTGGAGAATCACATCCCCATGGCCCAGCAAAACCAGATCAAGATCTCGCTCATGGCACCGGAATCCCTGACTTTGACCGCCGATCGGGGTGAAATGGAGATTATTTTTTCCAACCTCATCAGCAACGCCATAAAGTACAATGTGCCCAAAGGTCAGGTCGATCTATCCATCCAGCGCCAGGGAGACCTGCTGATCATCAGCTGCCGTGACAGCGGCATCGGCATGGATGAAAACGAACAGAAGCGACTGTTCGGAGAATTCGTGCGCATCAAGAATGAAAAGACCAAAAACATCATGGGCAGCGGTCTTGGACTTTCCATCGTACACAAGATCGTCGGCCTCTATCAGGGAAGCGTTTCGGTGCAGAGCGCTCCGGGAAAGGGCAGCCTGTTTCAGATCAAGATTCCGCTGATTTGAAAGAGCCGAAAAGAAACAGGTTCCGGCGGAGGGACACCACCCTCCGCCGGTATGGTGATTTCAGCGTCGGATGACGATCCGATGATCGGGGTCTTTCATCTTTCTCCCGAAGAACGGTTCCGAAATTTTCAAGATCGCCCGATGATGTGATTCACTCAGCTTTTTCCCATCCAGTTTGACGGAATCTCCGGAGATTTCAATATCTTTCAGCTCATCTGTCGAGCGGATCAGCTTGTGTTTCAACAGGTAATCCGTCAGGTTTGCCTCGAATTCCCTGATCTTATTTTCCTCAACGGCCAGTCTCTTCTCCATATCCCGCTGCTCTTCCTCCAGGCGGATCAGCTTCTCCTCGAGCGTTTTCATCTCCCGCTCCTTTACCCTTTGCAATTTTTCCTCCTGCAGCTTGAGTTCAGATTCCTGCCGTTCCAACTCCTCTTCCTGGAGCGCATATTCCCGAGCGAGTTTTTCCTGATCGCTGAATTCAGCCGTTTTCTGTAACTCCTTGAGTCTGCACAGTAGTTCACTCTTTTTCTTCAGATTCGTTTCATCCAGGCTCTTCCCCAGTTTTTCCACTTCCAGATTCAGAAATTCCAACCGTTCGGCCACGGACATCTCCGGAGGAGCCGGTGGCTGCACGGGTGCGACCGGTTCCGTGACAGCCGGTGGAGCAACGGGAGCAATCGGTTCCACAGGTTTCACCTCAACCACCGGCATCGGCGGCGGTTCGGGTATACTGGTCAAAAGGATACCGGCCAGATTGGTGAATTGTTTCTCAAGGCGGGCCAATTCCGTGTCACGTTCCTTGCCGGGCTTTTTCTTCCTCAGTGCTTCGATCCGAACCCGCAGTCGCTCCATTTCCTCGACCATGGCCTTGAGGTCCTTCTGTCCTTCTCCGGCATGAAGTGAACTGTCTTTCTCCCCGAAATCCTTTTCAGTATCCCCGAGGCTCAGGTCCAGGCCGAATAACGCCTCCGACGCGGCGGCTCTGACCGGAGTTCCCAACAAAAAAATACCGGCCACCAGAACGATGAGGAGCAGGGGCAACCCGATGCCGAATCCGGAATTGCGCCGGACGGGATCACCGAACAACCGCCGGATGCGATCTCGTAGAGATCCATGAGCGACAGCCGCCGGAGTGAGCCCCATCCAAGCCCGCTGCTGCAACCGAACTCCGAGAAGAGCCTCAGCCAGACAGTGAGGCTTGATACCGAGCTCCGTTGCCAGGCTGTCACAGCACACCTCCCGCTCGTTCTCCCAGTACCGCGCCAGCCAAAGAAAACCCGGGTTGAAGAAAAACAGAATCCTCAGACTCCTCATGATCAGGTTGAACAGATAGTCGTGACGTTTGATGTGAGCCAGTTCATGGGCGATGAGGGCTTCCAGCTGATCCAGAGAAACCGATCCGATCATGGCCAGTGGGAGAAGAATGACCGGCCGCAGGTGTCCGATAACCACAGGAGTGTCTATCCGCCGGCATCCCAGAAGCTGCACCGGGCGGCTCAGGGCCAGCATGTTCTTCAGTTTATACAAACGTATTTGCAAAAGCTGCGGCAGAGGCCTGTGTTTTTCACGACGAATCGCCCTCAACTGCCGGAACCCGTTCCCCATACGGACGACGGCAAGGATCACTCCCAGCAGCCATAAGGTCACGATCATCGGCATCTGTCTGCCGAGCAGACTGACCATCCGTGGAAGAACCGGCTCACCGGCCGGCATCGCCACCGGAGAAGGTACACTCAGGGGTATAAGGGCCGGAAAAGAAAGAATTGCTCCTCCCGTTTTTCCCGAAAGCGAATTCGAAAGCCAAAAGAAAGTGACACAGGCCATGACC
>CAYMND010000111.1:0-8106 GCA_964391685.1 uncultured Clostridia bacterium
TCGCGGGGTAACCGCCTTTTTTTTCAACCCCAACATACAACCAACGAAAGAATATCAACTCAGATTTGAAGCGATGAAAGAGGTCAGCCGACGCGTCCAAGCTCCATTAATTGAAGACCATACCGGCTTCGATGAATGGAACTCGCTGATTACAGGACACATTTCTGAACCTGAAGGAGGGCAGCGATGTCTCAATTGCATTCGATTTCGTCTGTCGCAAACCTTCCGGAAAGCCCAAGAGCTTGGCTTTCAATCCGTTGCTACGACGCTGACAGTGAGCAGACATAAAAATTCCAGAAAAATCCTGGCCATAGGGCATGAGCTTTCAGATCAATATGGCATTGGTTTCCACGACCAGGATTTCAAAAAAAAGAACGGAACGCTTTTTTCCGACAGACTGTCCAGGGAGTGGGATTTATACCGACAAAAGTACTGCGGCTGCACTGCTTCCAGACTGGAACGGGAGAAGCCGGTCAGTCACCGATGATTTTTCGTCTGATCACGGAGATGACTCCTTTGGTTTTCGTCAGCTCCGTTTGAATCTTCTTCAGCTGGTCAGTATTCAACACCTCAAACACCAGTTTCAGTTTGGCTACATTCTGACTGATTCTTTCCTGCAGGATAGAACGGATGTTCGATTTGTGTTTGGCGGTGACCGCAGTCACCTTGCTCAACATACCCGGCTTGTCCGAGACGATGATTTCCAACCTGACAACGAATGTATGGGCCGTCTCGTTTATCCAGGTCACCGTCTTCAGTCTTGAAACCAGTGACTCAGCCACTTTCGAACAATCCTGCCGGTGAACCACCAGCCCCCTTTTCTGGGTGATATACCCGACTATCGGATCTCCTTTTATCGGCGTACAGCACTTGGCAAAAACGATATCAATGTCACTGTACCCTTCCACAGATACCAGCTTGTAATTGGTGTCACTGCGTGAACTTTTTATCGGAACCTTCACAATGATGGGCGACGGGATTTCTGGAAAAACCCTCTTGATGAACAATTTGTCGAGGGCTTTCTTGGATGAACCGATTTCCCTGTAAAACGTCTCCATATCCGGGATATGCAGGGCTTTCAAACGGGTTTCGATCTCACTTTCGTTAATTTTTAAAGAATGCTTCTGCTTGATTGAACGAAATGTTTTCAGCCACAGCCTTCGTCCTTTCTCTTCAGCCAGCATATTCTCCTGCCGCTGCAGGAAAGCGAGAATTTTTTTCCTGGCCCTTGCCGTGGTGGTGAATTTCAACCAGTCTGCAGAAGGATTGCTTTTTTTGTCCGTGATGATCTCGACGACATCACCAGAATTCAGCACTGTTTTCAGCGGAACGTTCTGTTCGTTGACGATAGCTCTCTTACAGTGGCTCCCCACCTGACTGTGAATGGCATATGCAAAATCAACCGCCGAGGAACCAGCCTTCAGATTGATCACTTTTCCCTTGGGTGTGAACACATAGATCTCGTTGGGAGTCAACTCCCCTTTCACCAGCGATAGAAAATCCTTGGGATTCGGATTGTTCCGGTGGGCTTCAATCATATCGCGAAACCACTGCAGCCGTTGATCATTATCCAGAAAGGAAATTCCTTCCTTGTATCGCCAGTGAGCGGCAATTCCCTCTTCAGCGATTTTGTCCATTTCAGGTGTTCTGATCTGTATTTCGAATTTATTGCCTTGCTTGGTGATCACGGTCGTATGGAGGGATTGATATCCATTGGCCTTGGGGGCCGTGATAAAATCCCGAAGTCTGGAAGGAATATACTGCCACAAAGCGTTGTGATGAATGCTGTTCAATATTGCGTAACAATTGGCTATCGTATCGGAGATTATGCGAAGAGCCAGAAGATCGTAAACTTGATGCAGACTGATGTTCTGGCGAATCAGCTTCCGATAGATTGAGATTTCACGTTTCATCCTATACGTAATGCTGCCCGGAATGTTATGTTCCTGCAGCAAACGCTGTAGGGCATCATTCATTTCCTCCAACCTTTCATTGGCCCATTTTTTCTGAATGCTCAGTTCCTCGCTGATCTGTTGGTACTCCTCTGGAAATGCATATGGGAAAGCAATATCTTCAAGATCTGTCTTGATTTTCCCCATCCCCAACCGATACGCAATCGGCGCATATATCTCAAGCGTTTCGCGGGCGATTCGCTGTTGTTTCTCCTTCGAAAAAACCGACAAAGTTTTCAGGTTGTGCAACCGGTCGGCCAACTTGATCAGAATCACCCGAACATCATTGGTCATGGCGATGATCATTTTCTTCAGCGTTTCCGCTTTCGCATTCTCCACATCAAAATCCGGCAGTTTCGAAATCTTCGTTACTCCCCAGACAATGTTGGCCACCTCTTCACCGAAGAGCCGGTTTATTTCTTCAATTGTATAGTTTGTATCCTCAACCACATCGTGCAGCAACGAAGCTGAGATGGAAATTTCATCCAGTTTCATGTCCGCCAGAGTTGCCGCCACCTCCAGGGGATGTACGATATACGGCTCGTCTGATACCCTTTTCTGATTAATATGCGCATCCGCCGCTACAGAATATGCTTTCTTGAGCAATTCAGTATTTGCTTCAGGGTGATAACTTAATATTTTTTCCTGTAATTCAAAAAATCGTTTGATCATTTTTCAGTGTTTGCGACTAGTTATAGTATAAAATCCTTATATATTCAAGTTGTTGATCTACCACTGTGTTGAGAGACAACAGTCCAGGATCGAAAGCCGAAGCGAAGTTTCATTCCAATTCGTGATTGTCGGCAAGTTGAACTGGAGCTTACAAAACGGCCGGAGGATTGATCAGTCGGTTTGATGCATCGATAAACAAACTGTCTTCGTAACTGGTCATCATCATCCCGACTTGATATTCGAACAATGAAGGAATCAGCGTTTCCCCCTGCATTTCTTTCACCAGAAGATGTGCAAAGCTGATATCCGATGCGGCGGAAAGCTGGATCCCGCCCGAGAACCTCGGGTTGATCTCGAAAAAAGAGATATTCGACTCATCCACCATTTTCCCTTGTATATTGATGGCTCCTTCAAATTTGAAGGATTTTCCGATTCTGCTGACCAATTCCGTCAACCGGAGGTTTGAGAACGTGACGCCTCTGTCGGACACTCCGGAACGGATCACCAATCGCTGCCGGGGAATACATCGGATCAAGTTGCCATTTCTATCGAAAAAAGCATCAACCGTGAACTCTTTACCATCAAGATAGGTCTGCATTACCGGATCCTTCACGTAACCGGTAAAAAAGACAAACTCCTTCTCATTACGAACCGGAAACGCACCGACGCTGCCACGTCCTTTCCGCGGCTTTACAAAAAGTGGAAAATGGTCCGGTTTTTGTCCGGCGTTCGGAATAAACGTGTAAGGGAATGGGATGTTTTCTTTACTCAACGCCTGATATGTGTTCAACTTGTCGGTAAAGGTCCTTATTGTGACTTCATCCGAAATGGACACATGAATCCCCTTTTCCCCGAATTTCGATTTGTTTTTAGCCCAGGCCTGCAGTTCCTGATCAATTGTCGGTATGATCAAAGACACGTTCTCCTTGATGCAGATGTCCTGTACCAGAGAAATATACCCGGGATCATGTACAAGCGGAACGACATAATGCTTGTCAGCAAAGAAAAGAGCAGGAGAATGTGTTTCGTAATCCACAGCAATAACTTTTCCACCGTAAGGCCGAAGAGCCTTCCGGAACAGTCGAGTGAGAGAAACCCGTCTGGAAGCCGCTGTAATAAGAATATTCATCCTGTCCCTCCGGGGTGATTGTCTTTACCATATATAACGGCAGCATTCAGGATTTTATTTACTCGATACAGTCCGAGACCATCAACGAGGCTTTTCCCGCTAATCCCCATTGCAGTTCTTCTTTCGCGGCTCAACTTTTTCAAATTCTCTGGTATACCTGCCATGTCTACACATGAAAGTAAACCCAGTCTCAGACCAGCACCTTCTCTTTCAAATAAAAACGCCGTTTTTTCCTGCTCTTCATGGTGAGAAAGATACAAAGCCGGAGTTCCGGTTGCCGCAGCTTCATACGCGGAAACACCCGGAGCGATCAAGGCCACGTCGCTTTGATAATAAGCCCGCGCCAGACTTTCGGTCTGACCGACCCAACTGATTCCGGGATAAAGCCTCGACAAGGTTTTCTTCTGATTTTTTTTTATCGTGAAACCGGAGGCGATTTTACAGGAATACCCGTGCCGTTTCAGGACATCAACAACCCTTCGCATCTCCCGATATTTCACTCCGCCTCCCAGTGAAATCATGATATTGCGTACTTGAGTACGGAAATATCGATTGAGCTTGTGGAAATGTCTGACTTTATGATGCAGAATCATGTAATCGGGACCCGAAAAAAATTGTTCCGCCGTTGCGTTATATTGCAGCAATGAGCCGTCAATAACAGTGGGTACCGGCAGCAAGTTCAAGCCCAAGTCGGTAATTTGAAGAATCGCACCACCATTCTGTTCAATTTTTTCGATCAGAGTCAAGTATTCCGGAATGATACGGCAAATATCAAAAATCGCAGTGACCGGCATTTTACTCCAATCCAGCGAGTTCATATCGTTTGAGAACTGGAACCGATTCTGGCGACAGATCTGCGCCCCACCTTTGTCATGTTTGAAAACGAAAAGAATCTCTGAATCATGCCGATTCAGCCGGGCCAGATTCAGGCACCTTGTCAGGTGCCCGAATCCCAGCTCGGGAGACACATCAACGACAAAAAGAAGCATCAATTGATGACTTTTCTGATTTTTTCCATAGCCATGTCAATCTCATCACGTGTGATGATCAGTGGGGGAGCAAAACGAATGATCCAGTCGTGCGTTTCTTTACACAAAACACCTAAATCCTTCAGTTTTGTAGTATAGTTTCGCGCTTTCCCGGCGGTTTCTTTGAGAACAAGGCCGATAAGAAGTCCTCTTCCCCGAACCATCCGCACTTTATCGGACTTCATACCCCGGAGTTGTTCCATGAAATAAGTGCCCAGTTCTTCGGATCTCTCCGAGAGTTTTTCGTCCAGAAGGACATCAATCGATGCCATGGCCACGGAACAAGCCAAGGGGTTTCCGCCGAATGTTGACCCGTGAGTACCCGGTTTGAAAACGCCGAGAATCTCTTTGTCGGCCGCAACGGCACTGACAGGAAATACCCCTCCTCCCAAAGCCTTACCCATGATGATCAAATCCGGTTCAATCCCTTCGTGCATATAAGCAAAGAGTTTCCCGGTACGACAGAAACCGGTCTGGATTTCGTCACAGGCCAGAAGAACGTTGTTTTCACGACATAAATTCGACAACCCTTTGAGAAACCCTTCATCGGGAACATTGACACCGGCCTCTCCCTGAATCGGTTCAACCAGAATACCGACAGTGTTCGGAGTAATGGCTTTTTTTACCGCTTCAAGATCGTTGTACGGCACAATCTTAAATCCGGGAGTGAAAGGTCCGTACTGTTCGAACGCTGATGGATCTGTTGAAAAAGAAACGATGGTGGTGGTTCGACCATGGAAGTTTTCCTCAAAAACGATGATCTCCGCTTTGTCTTTCTCGACCCCTTTGACCATATATCCCCATTTCCTCATCGTTTTGATGGCTGTTTCGACCGCTTCCGCCCCGGTGTTCATCGGAAGAATCATATCTTTACCGGTCAATTTCGCCAGCTTTTCCGCAAAAACCGGCCATTTGTCGTTGAAGAAAGCCCTGGATGTCAGAGTAAGGATGTCCGCCTGATCTTTCAGGGCTTTTATGATTTTCGGATGCCGATGCCCTTGGTTCACAGCCGAATAAGCCGATAACATATCCATATAGCGCCTTCCTTCCGGATCCTCCACCCAAATCCCTTCTGCTTTTGATATTACCACTTCCAAGGGATGATAATTGTGAGCTCCGAAATGCTGTTCCATTTCCATCAATTCGTTTGAAGTTTTCTTTTCCATTTTGACCTCATATATATAATGTTAAATTTATTATGAAAATATTGTATCAGTTTAAAATACCCTGTCAACAACCATCACACTGGAACGGTTCCGATCCACACCCCCTCCAGAGCATGTAAAGAGAAAAGGTCACAACCGCTTTTAAAAATTAATCCTGTCCCTTTTCTTGCCTTTTATTTCCTTTTCAACTTTTCCAATCTGACATTTGTTTTCTTTTTTTATTCATACTACTGAAACGCTTGTTTCTCCTTTTTTTACATTTTATAATATTTCAGGAATAAGGGATGAGATGAAACAAAACGAAAGAATCAGTTGCTGGTTCTGTGGCGCCGAATACAACCTCGCGGAATCAGAATGTTGCACTCACACCATGCCGACACCGGTTTGTCCTTACTGTCTGAACTGTTTTTGTACGGCCCCCGAGCCGCAACGTCTGGCGATGCGACAGAAATTGGAAATCAGCCAGGATCAGACAGAACAGCAAAAACACATTCTCTTCAGCAAACCACTCGGAGCCATTTTGCTGGAAAGCGGAATGATCAGCAACTCTGATTTGGATAAAGCGCTGCAATATCAAAAAGAATGCAATGCTCCGCTCGGTGAAGTGATCGTAAACCTGGGTATGGTACCACCCGAAACGATGCGAATCACCCTGCTCAACCAGCAATGGATCGATCAGATCGACCTGGACAACGTCAGCATTGACTTGCGTCTGGTCGAACGATTCGGTATCGAATTCTGTAGACGCCACCAGGTTCTGCCAATCGAACTTCTGTTGGTAAAGGATCATGCGATTCTTCGGGTTGCCATTTCCAGACGTGAAACACTGGACGCCATCCGGTCACACCCCGCTTTCCAAACATTCGGCTTACTCCCGTATCTGGCACCTTCGGATCAGATTGTCGACTTATTGGAAAAGATCAGACCTTCTTCCTTTTAGTTTTCCATATTTCCGGTCAACAACCGGATCAAAAACAGAGCTCCTTCCTTGTGACGACTGCCCTTTCTCGAAGAAGGTCCGACACAGCCCGGACAACCACTCTGGCATGAACAATTCTGTATCGCTTGGAGAGTATTCAACAGCAGCTCTTCAAAACGCTCATACAATGCTTCGGCCAAGCCGACTCCGTTTGGATAGTTATCAAACAGATAAACATTGGGCGCAAACCTTCGCTTCAACGATATCGAATTCGAACCAAACCCTGCCTCCGCACCCTTCGCCTGTTGTCGCAGAGGAGCTTGCGTCACGCTGTCTTCCATGGCTACACCCAGGTCGCGAACATCACAGAGAAGCATGATCGCAGCCATGTACCGCATCAAATAGCCGATTCCCGAAACAGCTTCGATTTTATCTTCATCGGGAATGTCCATGTTGTCCAACAGTTCTTCGTTCATCGTCATCCAGATCGAACTGGTATGCATTTCACGTTGCGGCAACTGTAAATCACCGGCACCGACATTTTCATTGGTATAAAACTTCAACTTCTTGAATCCCACGACCTGAGTAAAAACGTGTACGTCACCGGTGTTCAGCCTATATCGATTGTACCTGCTCTCGTCAAACGAATCTAAAACAGTCACTTTGGTATAGGAAATCGCATCCGTGTAATAATCAGCCCGGGATTCCCTGACAAAGGCTTTTCGATTTTCGAAATCCAATTCTTCAACTACATATTGCTCCCCTTCCAGAATATAGACCGCTTTGGGATGTAACGTTTCCAACGCTGATGAAAAATCGACTTCAGCAATGACCCTTTCTTCGCCGGTCCGGTCCACAACAACAAAGTTATCCGAAGAAACTCGTGCAATGCTGACCGCGTCCGCCGGATACCCCTCTTCAGTCCAGAACCAGCGTCCATCCCTGTAATACAGCACACCCTGTTCCTGAAGGTACGAAAGAATTTCAAGGGAATCCGAACCGCCGAACACTTCGTCCTTGACGAAAGGTAATTCAAAGGCGGCACATTTGATGTGGTCAACAAGAATCGACAAATTATCCGGATTAATGCGCCCTGCTTCCGGTGAGCGCTCCGTGAAATAGGATGGCGTTGCTGCAATAAACTGATCAATTGGCGATGAAGAGCAAACCAAAACCCCCAGCGAAGGCCCCGCCCGCCTTCCGGCTCGACCGATTCTCTGCCAAGTGGAAGCGATGCTTC
>CAYMND010000112.1:0-8056 GCA_964391685.1 uncultured Clostridia bacterium
CCTGTAGTTTGGATATTGTCCAGGGATAGCGTTATAAGGTGAGATCCGCTGGTATACGTTGGTAACACCGGTAACTTGCCGACCGGTAAAGAGATGTCCTGAAATCCGGAAGCCGTCAGTTGCAGCGGCAGAACCACCTGGCCGTTAATTTTCCAGACTCCGGATAACGTTCCTTCTCCCTGAGTGACAATGCGGCAAAGGAGCTTCGGCAGGCTTTCTCCTTTTTTGACAACACGGTAGTATTGTCCGTTCATGAATGTGATTTCCAGGCGCAACAGCTGCAGCGGATTGCTGTTTGTCGGGGACTTCTCTTCCTGTTTCGGCACAACCGGTGTCGGTGGCTTGACCGATTTCGGATTTTTCAGCGGCTCATCTTGGTTGGCTGGCTGTAAAAGAAGGGAAGAAAAAAGAAACAGAATAATGGATAATGAGATAAAATGTTTGCTGGGTTTCATTGGTTTTCTCTCTTTTTTTTTACTTGGCGGATAATTGCCTTTCAATTTGTTTGCTCCGGATTCATCCTCATTTTCTTTCCCAGCATGAACGATGCCAAAAGCGAAACATGTCATCTGTTTCAGCAATTCTATGATAGAATACATTTCTATATTGTTTCAACGTGGGGAGAAAGATTTTCTCGTTTTTTCCCCCTTAGTGGTTTGTTCATAATGAATATGTCGCATTTTCAGACATGTGGGACAAAACAGTTTTGAGAAAAGCATCTGTTTTACAACTATATTAATGGAGATTTATTGAAAAATATATCAAACAGATGCTTCTCTGGATTTCAGGAGTTTTCATGACAGAGAAATTTACGGTATCGGTTACATCTGAGGTCGGTGTCCTGGAAGGAGTGATGCTGCATATGCCCGGATCAGAGGTCGAGAACATGACTCCGGGAACGGCTGAAAGAGCTTTGTACAGTGATATTTTGAATCTTTCGGTTGCCCGGAAAGATTATGAAACGCTGGCCGGGGTTCTGGACAAGATGACCCGGACCTTTTATGTTGAGCAGTTGCTGCAGGAGGTGCTTCACAAGGATCGTGTCAGGGAAAACCTGGTCAACCAGATCTGCAGGAATGAAGGCGTCCCGTTTCTGATACGATATCTGATGGGGCTTGAGCCGGTCGAGCTGGCGCGTCAGCTGATCGAAGGCGTATTTCTGAGAAGAAGCAATTTGAGCCGGTACCTCAGTCCCGAACGGTATGCACTGCGCCCGTTGCATAATTTTTTCTATATGAGAGATGCAGCTGTCGCCCTTGAGGATAGAGTGTTGATCGGGCGTATGGCCAATCCGGTTCGTGAACGGGAAGCGCTGATCATGGACACGATCTTTTCGTACCATCCGCTTTTTTCTGTACGAACGGTAACGCCGCAGGTCGAGGGATGCGAATTGCCGTCGATAGAAGGGGGAGATATTTTGGTTGCCCGGCACGACTTGCTGCTGATCGGCATCGGTGCCCGCACTTCCACCCGGGGAGTCGACTTTATCATTGATATGTTGAAAAGGGAAGGTGCTCCGCGAAGAATTATCGTGCAGGAGCTGCCGCGCACACCGGAATCATTCATACATCTCGACATGGTGTTCACGTTGATCGACCGGCATCAATGTGTGATCTATTCACCTGTCGTGATGTGCCAGAACGCTTTTCGGACAGTTAGTATAATCATTGACAATGGCAAAGTCGGTATCAGCGATGAAAAAAATCTACTGACAGCTCTTTCAGCCGCCGGAATGGAATTTGAGCCCTTGTTGTGCGGGGGCTCCGCGGATTCCTGGATACAGGAAAGGGAGCAGTGGCACAGCGGTGCCAATTTTTTTGCCGTCGCACCGGGCAAAGTTCTGGGCTACGATCGGAATACCGCCACGCTTGAGGTGTTGGAACGACAGGGGTATCAGGTTGTCAAAGGGAAGGATGTTGTGCGAGGGAAGATCGATCCTGGTGATTTGGAGAAATGTGTCATTACCATTCCCGGAAGCGAACTGGCTCGCGGCGGTGGGGGTTGCCGATGCATGACCATGCCCTTGAGGCGCCGGAGCCCTGAATGATTGTCGTCAGGGCGAACCGGACCCCCAGGAAGCGGCCCGGTTCGCTGGTCTGTCGGCGAAAGCGGAACCAAAGCGGAGATGTTGGTCAGTTCAACGTGAAATGAATCTCGACCACAAATCGTACGGGGCGTGGAATACCATTGATGATGTAGGGCTCATACAACCATTTTTTCACGGCTTCCTCGGCCGCCCGGATCAACAGGGCATGGCCGCTTGAAGCTTTGCAGCGAATCACTCTCCCGTATACATCGGTTTCCGCTTCAATGATCACTTTTCCGGTAATCCTGGACTTGAGCGCCGGCTGTGGATAGTCGGGGGTGATCCGGCGCAGCAGTCTGGGGGGAGTGATGATCAACCCCGCAGGTGTGGTTGAAGCGGGTTGCGGAGCCTGGATCTGGTCCTTCCCGAAGATTTCGCTCAGGTCGCTGAATGTTCCGCTTCCCCAGCCGGTTGCGGCTCCCGGGACGTAGGGGCCGCCGCTTTCTTCTGAAAAGAAATGCGCGGTTTCATCCGGGATGTTTTCTGGAATGTCGATGGGGGTGACCAGCCTGTTACTCAAAGGAAGGAAATCGGCTCTTTTCGGCTCCGGTTTGGGGCTTACCGCCCCTTTTCTGTTTCCGGTCGGATTTCCCGGGGAGGGAGGCGGGGGCGGTTCGGGAGGCGGCGGGGAACCGAGGAAGATGTGCTCGATGGTCAAAAGCGGCATTTCGGCATCGGCGTCCATTAGCGGGGCGATGACCAGGGTGGCGGCAAAAAATGAATGAATAAAAATGGATACCGCCAAGGTCACCCAGCGATGAGGGCGCCGCTGCAGGTCTCTGGTGATTAACATGGATTCACCAAACATGGCATACCTCCTATTGAAGGGTTGTACCCTAGATAACAGAAGTAAGGCACTACTTCCCTTCCATAGATTAACATTCGTCCCTTGTCAAAATGTGTAACATGGAAAAACAAGAAATGTCGATCTGAAAAAAAAGAAGTTTTTCTGTTGTTGTAAATTGCAGGAAAAGCAAAAAATCTTCGAAATTACTGTTTTTTCTTTTTAAAGAGAGGCTTCACCTCATGCAGAGCAGAAGTCTCGGTTTCATCGTTTCACCTCGATTGCAAAGTTTCCAGCGTAAAAACGGTGTATACGTGAAACGGGAAGGGAAAAGGTATCCTCTCCTCCCCTTTGCACAGGGGTTGCTTTTTACATGGGGCTTTCTGATAATGGACTATTATTTTCTGAAATATTTCTTTCGAAGGAAGAGTGAGGTGAATGATGATGCAGACGGTTCGGCTGGATGAGCAGGCACGGGAAGCCTTCAGGCAATCTATTGCAAAGCGGCGCAATGAACGGGGTGTTCTGATTCTTTTTCTGCAGGAGGCCCAGGATCGGTTCGGTTATATTCCCAAGGAAGTGATCAAGGACATCAGTATGCAAACCGGCATTTCCGAAGCTGAAATCTATGGAGTGGTCACGTTCTATTCGCAGTTTCGAATGACGCCTTTGGGGAAAAATGTGGTCCGGATCTGTGAAGGAACGGCATGCCATGTCAATGGAGCCAAAAAGGTGCTGCAGACATTGAAAACCGAATTGGGTATCGATGTCAACGAGACCAGCCCGGACGGATTGTTCAGTCTGCAGTCCGTGGCCTGTCTCGGTTGCTGTTCTCTGGCTCCTGTCATCATGGTAAACGGAGAAACCCACGGCAGTCTCACCCCGGATAAAACCAAAAAGGTGATCGATGACTACCGCAAACGCGGATGATCGATAAAGCGGAAAAGGAGATGAAATGATGATTACGGTAAAAGTCGGATTGGGGACTTGCGGCATATCCGCCGGCGCCGAGAAAGTCTTTGCGGCTTTCAAGGATGAGATTGCAGCCAAGAACCTTCCGGTGGCCCTCAAAGAGACCGGCTGCATGGGCAACTGTCATGACGAAGTGCTGGTTGAGGTGGATGAGGGAGATCACCGGTTTCTTTATGGCAAGGTTGACGGCGATATGGTACGCCAGATTGTCGGTCAGCACCTGATTGAAGGGCAGCCGGTCAAAGAGTGGCTGGTTCCTCTTGCGGACAACCCTTTTTTCATGGATCAGCACCGCATCGTTCTGCGTAATTGTGGACGAATTGATCCCAATTCCATTGATGAATATATTGCTGTTGGCGGATATCAGGCCATTCAGAAGGCGATCCGACAATTGTCTCCGGAGCAGGTGATAGACATGATTATCAAATCAGGGCTTCGCGGCCGGGGCGGAGGCGGTTTTTCCACCGGGATGAAATGGAAGTTCGCCCGATCGGCAGAAGGAGAAAAAAAATACATCATCTGCAATGCGGACGAGGGAGATCCCGGGGCTTTTATGGATCGCAGCGCTCTGGAAGGGGATCCGCACCTGGTGCTGGAGGGCATGATGATCTGTGCGTATGCTGTCGGTGCCGACGAAGGGGTCATCTATTGCCGCGCTGAATATCCGTTGGCGGTCAAGCGGCTGAAGCGGGCCATAGCCCAGTGTATGGAAAAAGGATACTTGGGGAAGGGTATATTTGGAACCGATATGAATCTGAAGATCAAGATCAAGGAAGGTGCCGGCGCATTTGTCTGCGGTGAGGAAACGGCATTGATGGCTTCCATCGAGGGGAGGCGCGGCATGCCCCGTTTCCGGCCCCCGTTTCCGGCTCAGAAGGGGTTGTGGGAGTGTCCGACGAACATCAACAATGTGGAAACCTATGCCAATGTGTCCTGGATCATCGAAAACGGTCCCGAAGCCTTTGCGGCCATGGGCACCGAAAAGAGTAAAGGAACCAAGGTCTTTGCCCTGGCGGGCAAAGTGCTTCGCAGCGGCTTGGCCGAAGTGCCCATGGGCATGACCTTGAAGGATGTCGTGTTCAAGGTCGGCGGAGGAATTAAGGAAGGCAAAGCCTTCAAAGCGGTGCAGATGGGCGGACCGTCCGGCGGCTGTATTCCGGCATCGATGGCCGATCTCAAAATCGATTACGACGAAGTGACCCGGACCGGTGCCATTATGGGATCCGGCGGATTGATCGTCCTAGACGAAACCACCTGCATGGTTGAGTTCGCCCGGTATTTTCTGACCTTCACACAGAACGAGTCCTGCGGCAAATGCACCTTCTGTCGGATCGGGACCAAACGGATGATGGAGATCCTGCAGCGCATCTGTGAAGGCAAAGGCAAGCCGGAGGATATTCCCCTGCTGGAGAAGCTGGCCCAGCAGATCCGCTCTTCAAGTTTGTGTGGTCTGGGCCAGACGGCTCCGAACCCCGTGTTGACCACTCTGAAGTATTTCCGTGAGGAATATGAGGCTCATATCAATGAAAAGCGCTGTCCGGCTCTGGCCTGTACCGCTCTGATTACGTATGAGATTGATTCAGACAAGTGTACCGGTTGTACTTTGTGTGCCAGGAAATGTCCGGTCAAGGCCATTGTCGGAGAGGTAAAAAAGCCTCATCGGATCGACCAATCACTGTGTATCAAATGCGGATTGTGCCAGGATGTCTGCCGCTTTGTTGCGGTCGAGAAGAAATAATCGCGGAGGGATGAACAAATGAAGAGTGTGAGTTTGAAGATAAACGGACAGCCTGTCGAGGCCTCCGGGGACGAAACCATTCTGGCTGTTGTAAGGCGTTTGGGGCTAGATGATATCCCCAGTCTCTGCCATGACGAGCGGCTCGATCCGTTCGGTTCATGCTTTGTATGCGTCGTGGAATTGGAAGGACTGGGAAAGCTGGTGCCGTCCTGCGCCACCCGGGTCAGTGAGGGAATGGTTGTCCATACCCGCTCTCCTCGGGTGATTGAAGCCCGTCGTACGGCATTCAACCTGCTTTTTTCCAATCATTATGCGGACTGCATCGGTCCCTGCACCGACAATTGTCCGGCTCATGTCGACGCCCAAAGTTACGTGGCGTTGATCTCCCTGGGAAGATACGAGGAGGCTTTGGCTCTGATCAAGCAGAACAACCCCCTCCCCCTGTCCATTGGCCGGGTTTGCGTTCGGGACTGCGAGGTGGCCTGCCGCCGGGGTATTGTTGACAGCCCCGTAGCCATCAACTACCTGAAGCGCTTTGTCGCCGATCGGGACGCCAGACACAAATGGACGCCGAAAGCTGCGCTTTCCACAGGAAAGCGGGTGGCGGTGGTCGGTGGCGGTCCGGCCGGACTGAGTGCCGCCTATTACCTGCGACTGAAGGGACATGGCGTGACGATTTTCGAAAAATGGCCCAGATTGGGAGGGATGCTGCGATATGGTATTCCGGAATACCGGCTGCCCAAGGCCGTGCTTGATGATGAAATCGCCTGGATACTCGAATTGGGAATCGAGGTGCAGACCGGCAAGGTTTTCGGTCGTGATTTCTCCTGGGATGACCTGAAGAAGCAGGGATTTGACGCATGCTTTCTGGCTGTTGGCGCCGACAAGGCCAGTAGTATGCGATTGGATTTCGAGAACGAAACCGAAGGAGTGTACCGGGGGATTGAGTTCCTGCGTGACGTTGAGCTGCTGGATCGCCCCCGGATCAGCGGTACAGCCGTTGTTGTAGGCGGGGGCAACACGGCCATAGATGCCGCCCGAACGGCACTGCGTTCCGGGGCGGAGAAAGTAAAGATCGTATACCGGCGCAGTTTGGCGGAAATGCCGGCTCATATTGAAGAAATCCAGGCCGCTCAGCATGAAGGGGTGGAGATCCTGTTCCTGACCAATCCCGTCTCACTGATCCGGGACGGGGGGCGCCTCAAAGGAATCCGTTGCGCCAAGATGAAACTCGAAGAGGTTCCCGGTGAACGGCCTCGGCCGGTGCCGATTCCCGGAGCCGAAATCGATGTGGCCTGCAACGTGGTTATCGGAGCCATCGGTCAGCAGGTGGACGCATCGTTTGCCGAAGGTGCGCCGGAAATCGACCTGGAGCGATGGGGAACCGCCATCGTTGATAAAAACACACTGGAAAGCAATGTGCCGGGCGTGTTTGCCGGTGGTGACCTGGTGAACGGGCCTTTGACGGCCATCAGCGCCATTGCCCATGGCGGAAGGGCAGCTTTTTCAATTGACCATTATTTACGGTTCGGTGAAGCCAAGGCCGGAGCTTTTAAATTCTACAGCTTCAAGCATCGGTTCAATGAGGTGACCCCGCAGGAACTGGCTGGGTACGATCCCAGGCCAAGGGAGAAGATGCCGGAACTGGCGGTTACCGACCGGGTAGGCAATTACCGGGAAGTCGACCTCGGCATTTCCGAAAGTCAGGCGCTTTCGGAAACCAACCGGTGCATCGAGTGCGGCTGCCAGGAGTATTATGATTGTACTTTGCGCAAGTATGGGGACGAATACGGCGCCGATGTTTCAGGGCTCACTGGCGATATGCGCAGGGAGAGGGCCGACAGTCGGCACCCTTTTGTGCTTCTGGATGCCAATAAATGCATTAACTGCGGTCGTTGTGTCAGAACCTGTTCCGAGGTGCTCGACGTGTCGGCTTTGGGCTTCGTGCAGCGGGGATTTGCCATGGTCGTGCGTCCCACAATGGGACGATCTCTGCTCGAGACACCTTGTGTCAGCTGCGGAAACTGTATCGATACCTGTCCGACCGGAGCACTGGCAGAGCGATATACGCACAAGGTTCTGGGCACATTGCCCAAGAGCAACCATCCTTCGCTCTGCAACTTCTGCTCTTTCGGTTGCAATCTGAATTTCAAACGGATCGCCGACAATATTTTCCATGTGTCCAACTCCACGGATGATATTCTGCATACACGCAACCAGGGGTACGCCTGTTTCAGAGGGCGATTCGGTCATCGATATCTGTTGAACGCCGAACGCATACGTGAACCGCTGATTCGCAAGGATGGTCGCCTGCAGCCGGTCAGCTGGGAAGAAGCGATGGCGTTTGTAAGGGATCGGCTAGCGGAGGTGTCCAGCCGATACGGGGCCGATTCGGTAGCGGTTACGGCTTCTCCCCTGTGGTCGAACGAACGGTTGTACTCCTTGGCCCAATGGGGTCGCCGGCATCTGAAAACCA
>CAYMND010000113.1:0-8016 GCA_964391685.1 uncultured Clostridia bacterium
GCCATGGAAAGATTGTAGATAAAACCGCTGAAGGGAATGGCGTTCCGTTCCGAAACAAACGACGGAAGGATACCCAGATATATCAGGTCCGACAGACTGCCGAACATAATGAAGGCCAGGGAGGCGATAACCACCGTGTCTCTTCTTTCCATGAAACTCGCGGAAAGAATGATGGGGAAAAGGTATAGAAAATACAGAGGGCTGATATTTCCACCGCTGATGTATACCAGGAGAGTGATCGTGAGAATATCGATGATCAGGAAACTGTACAGGGCGGATCGGGTGGAAAAATGGGAAAGAATCCGGTTGTGAAACAAGGTCCATACCAAAGAAAAGGCAATCACACAGATCGATATCAGCCAGATATTCTTGTATTCCTGTGATATGAAAAGCGCCAGCGATACGATCAGAAACAAAGTGTACAGAGTTAAGCGAATAATATTGATATAGATTAAACCCTGATCACTCCGGTTCGTTACAGTGCCGCTCAACTTGCTTCAGCTGGTATAGCTCCTCTACACTTTTGTAATCAGATCAAACATCGGCAGGTACATGGCGATGACCACGCCGCCGATCAGAACACCCAGGACAACGATCATCAAAGGTTCGATCAATGAAAGCAGAGCGGATACCGCCTGATCGACCTCCTCATCATAGAAGTCGGCGACCTTCCCCAGCATGGTGGAAAGCGAACCGGTCTGTTCACCGACCATGACCATCTGGGTGACCATGAAGGGAAACATCTTCTGCTCTTCCCACGATTCTCCCAGAGATCGTCCTTCCTGAACGGCCGCCCGACTTCGCATCACGGAATCCTCTATGATGGCGTTCCCCGATGTCTTGGCGGTAATGGTCATGCTTTCGATGATTTCAACACCCGAATTGAGCAGCGTTTCCAGAGTCCGGGTCACACGGGCGACTGCGGATTTGGTCAGCAATGTCCCGATGATCCACACCTTCAGCTTGATCCTGTCGAAAACGCGTCTTCCTTTGTAGGTTTTGTTGTACCCGCGAAGCAGCAATACCAAACCCACGATAATGAAGAATATCAGCCAGAAATTTCCGATCAGAAAATTCGACATATTGACGACCATGATCGTCGGCAAAGGCAGCGTGGCTCCCAGTCCTGCAAACAGTGTGGCGAAAACCGGGACGACTTTCGTCAGGATGACATAGGTCAGAAGGATGGCGATACTGAGAACCGATATGGGGTATGCCATGGCCGATTTGACCTTTCCGATCAACTTGTTCATGTTCTCGATGTATTCCGACAGTCGCATGAGGATGGTGTCCAGGTTGCCCGAGGCTTCACCTGCCTGAATCATGCTGGTATAGAGTTCATTGAACACCTTCGGATGTTTTTTCAGGGCGTTCGACAGGTTGGAGCCCCCTTCCACATCCTTGCGTACACTTTCGAGCACTTTCTGAAAAAACTTGTTCTGCTGCTGTTGTGACAGGATCTGAAGGGCCTGTGTGATGGGCAGACCGGCGTTGAACATAACCGAAAACTGCCGGTTGAAAACCGAAAGTTCGCGAAGTTTGACTTTTTCCTTACCCTTCAGGAACGGGATCTTGATCTCGACCGGCTTTTTCTTGATATTCATTACCTCGATCTGTTCTTTTTCCAGGGCGACTGCAATTTCCTGAGGTGTCCGGCCAACCCGTTCCCCTTCAACGATGTTCCCGATTCGGTTTCTACCTTTGTATTGATATATAGGCATTTTTCCCCCTTAAAAGGTTTTAAAGCTGCTTACGGAGCCTACGGCGTTGGTCACAGCGGCATGACTGCTTCTGAATTGCGAAGACAAGGAGCTCGGGCCCCTCTTGATAATCTCGTTCAGTTCCTCGGGATTATGGGAGACCGACATGGCCATATCGAGAGATATATCCCGCTTGAAATACAGATACGCCAGCGATTGATTGAAGGTGATCATTCCGTATTTTTCCTGGCCGGTCTGCATGGTTGAATAAATCTGGTGGATTTTGTTGTCCCGGATCAAGTGGCGGATTGCGGGATTCGGAACCAGAACTTCACAGGCCAGAACGCGTCCTCTGCCGTCCAGCTTCGGCAGCAGCGCCTGGGTGATGATCCCTTCCAGGTTCATGGACAACTGGGTCCGGACCTGTTCTTGCTGATGCGGCGGAAAAACGTCTATGATGCGGTTGATCGTCTGGGAAGCCGAATTGGTGTGCAAGGTGGCGAAAGTCAGGTGGCCGGTCTCGGCGATGGTAATGGCGGCCTGAATCGTTTCCAGATCCCGCATTTCTCCGATGAGGACCACATCGGGATCTTCACGCAAAACCGATTTCAGAGCCTTCACAAAACTGTGGGTATCCGCGTGAAGTTCGCGTTGATTGACCATGGCCTTCTGATGGGAATGCAGATATTCGATGGGGTCTTCGATGGTGATGATATGGACGGGATGTTCCCGATTGATTTTATCGATCATGGAAGCCAGGGTCGTGGTTTTTCCGGAACCGGTGGGCCCGGTCACCAGAATCAGACCTCTGGGTTTGTCGGACATGTTGGCCACAGTCGGAGGCAGACCGAGTTTTTCAAAACTGTAAATTTCATAGGGAATTCGTCGAAACGCTCCGGCCACAGCACCTCTCTGCATGAAGACATTGGCACGGAACCGGGCGACGTTCTTGACTCCGAACGAAAAATCCAGTTCCCAGTCCTCTTCAAAGACGTGTTTCTGGGAATCATTCAAAATGGAATAGATGATCTGTTTGGTTTCGGCGGGACTCAAGTTCGGATGATCGATCCTTCTGAGCTTTCCGTGAACCCGTATGATCGGTGGCGAATTGGTCGTCAGGTGCAGGTCGGTTCCCCCTTCGTCCACCATGATTTTCAATAACTGGGGTAAGGGTAAGGCCATTTTGTTTTCTCCTTACTACATCTTCGTTGTTTCCCGAAGAATTTCTTCTATGGAGGTCATACCGGCTTTCAGCTTCTCTATACCGCTCATCCGCAATGTCAGCATGCCCTTTTCCTTCGCCTTCTGACGCAATTCGGAAGTCGATGCTCCGACCATGACCAGTTCTCTGATCTCTTCATCGATTTCCATCACCTCATACAGACCGACACGTCCTTTGTACCCGGTACTGCTGCAGCGTTCACATCCCTTGGGTTCAAAGATCTTGATCGTTTTGGCCTCTTCCGGGGGCACACCGATATCGATCAGGGTCTGGGCCGGTATTTTGACTTCCTGTTTGCAGTTCTGACAGAGTCTTCTGATCAGTCGCTGCGCAACCACCAGCCGTACGGCACTCGAAACCAGAAACGGTTCGATCCCCATGTTGATCAGTCGCGCGATCGTGGACGGTGCATCGTTTGTATGGATCGTGGAGAGCACGAGATGTCCGGTTAAGGCAGACTTGATCGCGATGTCGGCGGTTTCGAAATCACGAATCTCTCCCACCAGAATGATGTTCGGATCCTGCCGCAGAAAAGACCGCAGGGCTGCAGGAAAAGTCAGTCCGATGGACTCCCGGACATTCACCTGATTGATCCCGAAAATGTTGAATTCAACAGGGTTTTCAGCGGTCATGATGTTGACCTCTTCACTGTTGAGCAGAGAAATGGCGGAGTAGAGCGTGTTGGTCTTTCCGGACCCCGTGGGACCGGTGACCAGAACGATGCCCCAGGGTTCGGCAATGCTCTTCTTGAACTTGGTCAGCGATTCGGTTTCAAAACCGAGCTTGGTCATGTCCAGCATCAGGTTGTCTTTGTCCAGGATTCGGATGACGATCTTCTCTCCGTGTATGGTCGGAAGCGAAGAAACCCGCATGTCAACCATCTTGCTCTGGTCATTGATCTTCATTTTCGTCTTGATGCGACCATCCTGAGGCAGCCTTCTCTCGGCGATATCGATACCGGCGATCAGTTTGACGCGGGACAAGATCTTGTTGCGCAGGTTCAGCGGAGGGGTCATGTACTCGTGCAGAACGCCGTCAATCCGCTGGCGGATGCGGAAGACCTTCTCGTAGGGCTCGAAATGAATATCGGAAGCACCTTTTTGTATGGCATCCTGAAATATCAGGTTAACCAGTTTGATGGCCGGCGCATCCTCATCTCCCTCCCCACCGGCGAATACGTCCTCCTCGATCTCGTCCTCCATCAGTTCGATGGACCCTTCCGCTTTATCTACATCAATCTCTTCCAGGAATTTCTGGGCCTCGATTCCGGTGGAAGACCCGTAATAGCGGTCAATGGCTTCCAGAATGGAAGACTCCGGGGCGATGACCGCCTGTATGCGGAGGTTGGTGCTGAAACGGATTTCCTCCTGTACAAACAGATTGGATGGGTCGGCCATGGCCAGAGTCAATATCGAACCGATCCGATGCACCGGCATGACCACATGCTTTCGCGCTATTTCAGGCTTGATCAGTTCGAGTACCCGCTCCCCCACATCGAATTTCGAAAGATTGATCGAAGGGTATCCGAACTGTTTGCTCAAGGCCTGGGCAATATCCTCTTCGGTGACAAAGCCCAGCCTGATCAGAACGCTTCCCAGTTTACCCGGTTCCTTTTTCTGGACTTCAAGAGCGTGATTGAGCTGCTCCTGTGAAATCTTCCCTTCCTGTTGTAAAAACTCTCCAATCTTCATTACTTTCCTTCTCTTCGATCCATACTAACGCTTTTTCGGAGCTTTTTCAATTTACTATATAATACCCGGCAATTGCAAGCCCGTTGATGGTTCCATTTCCGTTAAGGATCAGGCCTGCATCGACCAGTATTGTACTGACACGGATTCCGACGCCGAAGCTCACGGTCATTTTGGATTTGTCGCCGAAGATGTGCTTTCTGCTGATATCGGTGTTCAATCCCAGGCGAAGAAACGTGGTGTTGTCAAAAAAGGCCTTTTCGATTCCGCAGGAGACCAGCTGTCTTTCCTGATCGAATCCGGGGTAGACCGGGTTTTTCCCGAGATCGAAATCTCCGTAAAATCCCCAGTCGTTTGCCGGACGAAACGAGAAAGACGCCCGGTATTTTTGTTTCAATTCGATATCCGTATCGTTTTCTTCATCGACATAAAGTGAAGGATTGCCGATGTTTTCCATGGTGACGGCGATATCGAGAGTATCGGAAATCTTCCAGACCAATCCGAGATTCAGTGTGAGCTTGGTGAACTTTTTTTCGCAGCTGTCGATGATATTCTGAATGTAGTCCCTGGACTCGTATTGGGCGTCGAAGAAAGAATCGGACAGGGAATAATCGGAAAATCCGATTTTTCCGGAAAGAAAATGAGCGCTGGCTCCGAAATAGAGGATCTTGCTGACCGGCATTGCGTATCCTAGGCTGTACTGCGTATATTTCAGTCCCACCGAATGAAAAACAGGCGCCCCGTCTTCGGAATACTTCAGTGAACCATCCGAAAAAACCGGTGACAGATAAGCGGATTTGATCCTGGCGAATCCGACACCGAAGTTCTTGAGCAGAAATCCCGGGGTTTTGGCGTCAAAACCGTACATCGCCGAACCGGATTCCAGAATTTCTTCATCGATACCGTCGATACCTGAAAACACAGAGTCTTCTCCCGCCTGGTTCCAGGAACGGACAAGGTCAGCGAGATGAGTCTCCATATCGAAATAATCCCCGTACCGATTCTGATAGCTCAGCCCGCTGATGCTGAACTGGAAGAAAGCCAGCAGTGCAGGGTTGTTGTACAGAGCCGAAAAATCGTAGGAGAAGCCCAGCCCCCCCATTCCGAGGGCCAGAGTTCTGGGGGTATAATAATCGGCTGTTGATGATACCGGTGATACTACAATAAACAAAAGCAGTGTCAATAATATAACATATCTCATATTCAAACCAATGATAACTCTTTTTTTTTTTTAAAGTCAACACATATTGGCATTTAGCGTCTTTTTAATCTTTTTTCTACAGCTTCCCTGACATTTCCGTGCATCCGGGAGGAACCGGATATTTTTCTCAAGGTTCCCATGGGAAGCAGGGGGATGACTGCCAGCATGCAGCGGATCGGAGTTTGCGGATCGGCTGCCAGATGATCCGCCACAGACAGGTTCGTTATCCATCTGGACTGCATCAGCGCCTGATAAACGGCTGTCCCGGTCCCTTTTCTGCGCAGCATTTCCATGACAACTTCTTCCGTGCATCTCGGATTGCCCAGAATGGCGGAAACGAGCTGGATGTCCGTCGTCTGAACGAATTGCTTCAGCAGACCGGGCCCCATGATTTTCAACGCGCTGATCTGTTCTCCCCTCTGCATCTGACGGAACCGTTCGATCAACAGGATCTCGGCCTTCTGACGGACGAACGGAGCGGTCCTGGGCGCCTGAGCGATTTTCAGAAGTTCAACCGAATACATTTTTGAAAGAACGGACATCACATTGTGCTGCGGAAATTCAGGTTTCGTGAGCAGCACCGATATCAGACGCTTGTCGCTGGGGTACTGCGCAAGAAGGTCCTGGATCTCTTCCGCGGTGATGATCCTGGAACTGATCCGGCGGATGATTTCGATGGATGCCCGGACGCCGGATTTCCTGGAATTATCTTCCATCCGTCTTGAACAACGGGCTTTCGGTCAAACGGCTGTCCGGCTCCTGATGAAAATGCCTCCAAGCCTTTTCAGTCGCCACCCTCCCCCTGGAAGTCGTGTGCATGTACCCGCAGCTGACCAGGTACGGCTCATAAACATCCTCGATGGTGGATCTTTCCTCCTGGATGGCGGTTGCCAGTGAACTCAGCCCCACCGGTCCTCCCTTGAAGGTGAAAATGATGGTCTTCAGAATCTTCCGGTCGATATCGTCGAACCCCGCATGATCGATCCCCAGGGCCACGAACGCCTTCTCTGCGAGGGCAGCGTCGATGATCCCCTGATTTTCCACCAGGGCGAAATCCCTCAGTCTTCTGAGCAGCCGATTGGCGATCCGGGGAGTGCCCCGGGATCGCGACGCGATCATATCCACACTCTCTTCGGTGAGACGGATATTGATCAGACCGGCATTGCGCCGAATCAGGCCGCACAGTTCTTCCACCGGATAAAAATCGAAATGAAACGAAATGCCGAACCGGTCCCTCAGCGGGGACGACAGAAGTCCCGATTTCGTGGTGGCACCGATGAGAGTGAAGGGTTGAAGATCGATGGCGATACTTTTCGCGCCCACTCCCTGCCCCACCATGATGTCCAGCTTGAAGTCTTCCATGGCTTTGTAGAGGATCTCCTCCAGGGAAGTCCTCAGCCGATGGATTTCGTCTATGAAAAGAACGTCGTTCGCTTTCAGGTCCGTCAGTATGGCGGTCAGATCCCCTTTCTTCTCGATGACCGGACCGGAAGTCTGATAAATCGTTGTGCCTAGCTCCTGTGCCACAATATGAGCCAGAGTGGTTTTCCCCAGCCCCGGAGGACCGCTGAGCAGAACGTGATCCAGGGGCTCCTCTCTCTTCATGGCGCTGGCCACGTAGGTCTTGAGGTTTCGAACATGCTGCCTTTGTCCGACGAAATCGTCGATGCGATTCGGCCGGAGAGCGTAATCGGTAGACCCCTCGGGTTCTTTCTCCAACAGGCTTTCGTACGGCTTCATCGCTTACTGACCTCTTTCAGAGCGCGTTTGAACAGATCTTCAAAACGGGGTTCTCCCTCCGCCTCTTTCAACAGCCTGGCCACCGCATCCCTTGATTTCCGCTCCTGGAATCCCAGATTCACCAGTGCAGATATCAGGTCATCGGTCATCGGAGTAGAAACATCCTCATCCGGTGTTCCGAGAAATCCCAGTCCCCCTGACAATTCCAGTATCATTCTCTGGGCCGTTTTCTTCCCGATTCCGGGAATGGCCGCAATGCGCTGATCATCCCGGGTGACAAAGATCTGGGTGATCTCCTCGATGGAATAAGCTGAAAGGACCGCCAGAGCGATCTTTCCGCCGACACCGGATACGGTGAGCAGCTTCTTGAACACCTCGAGTTCCTTCTCGGTGAGAAAACCGTAAAGAAACGCTTCATCCTCCCGGATCCGGTACACCGTGTAGAGAAAGACATCCCGACCGACA
>CAYMND010000114.1:0-7954 GCA_964391685.1 uncultured Clostridia bacterium
AGCGGCCACCCCGGCCTGCCAGAGGGAATGAACCAGTGTCCAGCCCAGGATCTGGGCATTCTGAAGCGGGATAATTGTCGTTATCCAGTTCATGCTTGTTCTCCTTTTTTGCGATCGAGATAGACCCGAATTTCAGCGAGGTCCCGGTCGCTTGTCTGATGATGGTCCAACGCCTGCATCACCAGTTTCAGAGCCGAACCGCCGAAGGCGCTGTCAAGAATGCGATCGAGCAGGATCGACTGCGCCTCCCCTTCCGTCAGCAGGGCTTCGTAGAGGTGGCTGCGACTGGTGGTGTCCCGTCGCACCAAGCCCTTCTCATGCATGATCTGCATCAGTTTCAACACGGTTGTGTACCCGACATCCTTGTTTTTCCGCAGTGCCTCGAACACGTCCCGAACCGTGACCGGTCCGTTCCGCCACAGTACCTGCAGAATCTCCAATTCACCTTCCGTCGGCCTTCGATTCAACTCCAAACTCATGAGAACTCCTTAAATACGAATCGATTCGTACATTATATAATTCAACTTTTTCAGCTTGTCAAGTAGTAATACGAAATAATTCGTAATTTGTTCGAAACATGATTCCAAATACCAAGGACATAAGGAGCATAGAGAACGAAAAAAGGGATGGGAAGCCGGCATCCGGCTTGACTCGGAGGCTTTTGCAGGGTAGATTCTGCGCATGCCCGAACCTTGTCCTCTCTGCTCAACTGACAGCCGCCCTTTTTCAGACGGGCGCTTATCGATCTGCGAAAATTGCGGCGGCATCTTCCGTCCCCAGGCCCTTCTCCCTGGCCCCGAAGAGGAATCGGCCCGCTACCGCCTCCATCAAAACGATATCCGGGACACAGGATATCGGAATTTTCTCTCCCCTGTCATCGACGCCGTTCTCGCACACCAGAATCCAAAGCAACGGGGGCTGGATTTTGGTTGCGGTCCTGAACCTTCCGTATCTTTGTTGCTGCGGGAAAAAGGGTATTCGATCAATTACTATGACCCTTTTTTTCATCCGGAGCCGATACCTCAAAACCGAAAGTTCGACTTTATTGTCTGCAGTGAAGTGATCGAGCATTTTCACCGACCGGATCGGGAATTCACCAGACTGAAAGAGCTTCTGACGCCCCGAGGGCGCCTTTATTGCATGACCTGGCCATTCGATGATTCCATCGATTTCGATTCATGGAGTTACAAGAACGATTTCACCCATACATTCTTCTATCGGGAAAGGACCCTCCGATGGATAAGAGATTACTGGCGCTTTAACAGCCTGCACATTGACAAACGGCTGATTGTTTTTGTAAAGTGATGCTCGATCCATCCAAAGCAAAGGAGACAACCATGGCCTGCGAAAACAAACCCGGCATGAAAGGCTGTACCTGTACATACGAACCCTGTCCGCGCAAGGGAAACTGCTGCGAATGCGTCGCCTACCACCGTCGCAACGGCGAAATCCCCGGCTGTTTCTTCACGCCTCGTGGGGAGCGGAGCTACAATCGCTCGATTGCCGCCTTCATCCTCGATCAGCAGCAATAGAACGAGAAACAGGAGCCAGTCTTGATCCCCTGTCGGTCTTCGTTTATAATGAATAACCATTTATACCAAACTACGGATGTCGGATTGTAACCAAGAAAAACCGGCAGAAAAAGGTGACGCATGAATCGAATAAAGATACTTCTGGCTATCTTTGTAACCACACTCAGCACAGTCGTAATAGAAATCCTTTATACAAGAGTGTTTTCACTGGTATACAGCAGTCAGTTCGCCTTCCTGATGATCTGCCTGGCCATGTTCGGTTACGGCCTGAGCGGCTTTTACGTTTCCCAGAAAAAATTTGCCAGAGATGAAAGTTCGATTCTGAAGCTGGAAAAGATTTTCCTGATCCTGGCCCTCAGCCTGCCCGTCATCTACAAAATCAACCTGACCGCCACTGTCGATTTCCTCAATCTCTTCTCTCCCCTGAGCAACCTGCTGCTGCTGGTCATCAACTGCGCCGTCCTGGTTGTTCCGTTTTTCCTGGCCGGAACGGCTCTGGCCCTCATCTTCACCCTGTACTCGGAACAGATCGGCAAACTCTACTTCGTCGATCTGGTGGGAGGCGGACTCGGCGGCCTGGTGGTGATCCCCATGATCACCTCTGTCGGACCGACACGAACCATTCTCTTCTTCTGCGCCCTGTTCATTCTGACCTGGTGGCTGATCAGCAGCCGCAAATCTCCGCTTAAAAGCACCGGTGCTCTTCTTCTGATGGCGACGTTCGTGGTCACCAGTTTCTTCGCCGATTCCATATTTCCCATCGTCCCGAAAATGGAGAAACGGGGCTACCTGTTCCACTATCACAACAAGATGATCAAGCACAGCAAGTGGAGTCCCATCAACAAGATCGATGTGGCCCCGCAGATGCCCGGAAAGGACATCATCTGGATCGATGGCGGTTCCATGGAATCCCCCCTGTTCAAGATCACCAAACCGATCAACAAGTACGCACCCATCCAGTTCGTACATGAATCCATGCCCTACCAGCTGGCCAAAAAAGGGGGATCGGCGTTCATTATCGGTTCTGCGGGAGGATACGAGGTTTTCTGTGCCCTGACCAATGGATTCAAGAACATTATCGCCGTGGAGATGGATCCCGAGATCTGCCGCCTGGTGACCGAAGATTACGCCGAATACCTGGGGAACCTCTTCACCCAGAAAGGCGTACACTTGATCAACGACGAGGGGCGAAGCGTCCTGCGCCGCCTTGATCGCAGTTTCGACGTCATCCACATGATCAATTCGCACAATACCGACGCCTTGCTCTCCGGGGGCATGAGCATCGCCGAAACGTACATCTACACCGTCGAAAGTTTCATCGATTACTGGAATCACCTCAACGAAAACGGTTTTCTGGCCATCGTCCACATCAACGGTGAGCGCATGTTCAGTACGGCCATGGAAGCCCTTCGGGAATTAAAAATTCCCGAACCGGAGAAGAAATTCTTCGTTATTCAGCACAAACTGGGATTCAACTACTTCTTCATGAAAAAAGGAGTGTTCAGCGATCGGGACCTGGATCTTCTCACCAAGTTCGCCAACCGCTATTCCAACAATCTGACCGCCGACGACAAATGGGAGATCGTACACCATCCTTTCCAGCCCCAGGACAACCTCTACGGAAAACTGACCGGCCCCGGATACCGCCAGGTTCTCGATGAATCCTCCGTCAACATCCGACCGGTACGGGACAATTCACCCTACTTCAACCAACCCAACCGAATCGGTCAGCTCCGCTTCAAAAACAACTGGATCACCGGAGACTACGGCCGAAAATTCATCGAACGGAATCTGGTCTATTCCAACAGCGTCTACCTGTCCATCCTGGGTATCGCCCTCCTTTTCTCGATCCTGTTCATCTTCATCCCACTGATGAGAAAGAGCCGCGGGCAGAAAATGGAGCACCGGGCCATTGCCTACTTCTTCTGCATCGGCCTGGCCTATATGATCACCGAAATCATCTTGATCAAAGTGTTCCAGCTCTACCTCGGCAACCCGGCCTACTCCATCTCCGTGATCATCTTCTCCCTGCTGGTATCATCCGGCATCGGCAGTCTGTTGTCCCAGAAAGTGGAAAACCTGCTGAAAGGAAGGGTTCTGCTGATCCTGTCCATCACAGTCGCCGTCCTGATCGTCCTCACCAGTATGTTCATGTTTGAGCTGGTTTACTCGCTGATCCACTTCAGCTGGCCGGTCCGTTTCCTCATCAGCCTGCTGATCATATCCATGCTGGGTCTGCCCATGGGCATGTTCTTCCCCATCGGCATGAGGTTTCTGGGCAACAAAAACCCGGTCATGATCGGATGGGCCTGGGGCGGTAACGCCTTCGCAACGATTATCGGCTCCGTGATGGCAGTCATTCTGGCCACCAACACCAACTTCACCATAACCCTTGCCGCAGCGGCCGGTTGCTATCTTCTCGCCGGGCTGGCCATGAAGAAGAAGGAAGTGTAAAGAGCTGCAGAGGAGAGGCGGTGGACATCGTGGACCGCCGGAAAACAGCCGGAACCTTGAAATCAAGGAGACGCCTCGTAACAGAAAACAATATCCCCTACTTCTTACAACTCAGAACCAGCAGCGTGAAATCGTCGCTTTTCCTCTGTCCGCCCGAATAGTCGGTGATCCGATCCCGAACGGCATCGACCACATCCTGGGCCCGGTGTCCCCACAATCCGGCGGCCAGTTCGATCAGCCGTTCCTCCCCAAATTCCTCTCCTGCTGCATCGGGTGCCTCGCTCACCCCGTCCGTAAAGACGACAATGAGATCTCCCGGTTGCAGCTCATGTTCTTCCATATCGTATTCCGCCGTTTCAAGAAAACCGGTGAACATGCCGCCCTTCTGCAGTCGCTTTACTCCAGTCTCAGTTACCAGCAAGGGCGCTACGTGACCGGCGTTGACCGATGTGACCTTTCGGCCGGCATCGTCCAGTACCATCCAGAAAAGGGTAATGAAGCGCGAATTCCGGGTGAACTGGCAGAACAGCTGGTTGGCCTTGGTCATGAATCTGGCGGCATCGAAAAAATAGAGCTGATTGAGGGCGTTGAGTGTCGCCTGGCTGGATGCGGCCAGAAGCGCAGCCGAGAGTCCCTTGCCCTCCACGTCGGCCACCAGCAGCGGAACCTTCCCGTTCTGGATTCTCAACACGTCGTAATAATCCCCGCCCACTTCGTAAATGGGATCGTAGGCCACTGCCAGTTCGAATTGATCGAACTCCGGCATCTTCTGCGGCAGGAGCGAACGCTGCAGATTGCGGGCGATCTGCATCTCGTGTTCCATGCGCCGGGTCTCGATCAGTTTCTCCACCATGACGGCGTTGTCGATGGCGATCAGGGTGAACCGGGCCAGGAAGGTCACATAATCTCCAGCCTGGCTGTCCAGCACTTCTCGGTTGAAACGCCTGCCCAGCAGCAGGTAGGCCGTACTTTCACCGTGTTCCACCCGCAGCAGCGTGAACAGCTGCTGTTGGCAAAGCATTTCGTACAGGCCGGATTGGGAAGCCGCCAGATCATCCAATGAAGCAGGCATGGCCAGTGACTGGCACATCTCGAGATGATTTTGCAGTTTCTTCTTCTCACCATCACTGAGTCGGCAGCCCCGAACACGCATGATACTGTGCCCCGGATGCCAGAAAATCAGTCGGGAGATGCCCATCTGCCCCATCAAAGTGGAGGCGAAGACCCGCAGAATCTGGTCGAGGTTGAGCGTCGAGTGAAGAGTGGAGGAAAACTCGTACAGATCACCCAGCTGGATGTCTTTGAAACGCAGAGCCCGCTGCAGGGATTCTATTGCGGGCGATTCCATTTGATCATCTCACAACAGTTGATCCCTTTACGGGTGGAGTATTCCACCGTATCCATGATACGACGCATCAGCTCCACACCCAAACCGCCTTTTCGCTTGTCCCGGATCATCTGTTTCAGGTCAACCTCATTCAGGGTTGGATGAGGCGGAATACCGTGGAACAGGATGCGTATTTTGAGTCCGTTCTCGGAACTATAGAACTCGACAGCCACCGGATCGTCCACCTGCCCTTCGTAGGAGTGTTTGATTACATTGGTGATGGCTTCATCGACGGCCAGGGCAATCTTCTGTGCCTGGGAAGGTTCGAAGGAATTGATGGTGGCCAAATGTTTGGTCAGTTCCACAACCATCTTGAGCAGTTCTGTTTTGGGTGGAATTCGGACAGCCAGATCAGGCTTTGGCGGAAACATTTTTGAACCGCTCCATGGCTTCCGCTTCGTTTCTCAGGAATTCATATATATCAGTGAAGCCGACCAGATCGAAAATCTCGTATACCTGATTGTTCAATTCACACAGTTTGATATCCCCCCCCTTTTCGCGGACTTCATCGAGATACCCCATGATAATGCCCATTCCGGCGGAGCTGATGTAAGACAGCTGTTCACCGTTGATGATGATCTTGACCAGTCCGTTGCCGAGGGTCTTGACCATCTCCTTTTCGAAACGATCGACATGGTGGGCGTCGAGATGTCCTTTCAGGTAGAGACAGGCCACATCATCACAGATTTTCGACTTCACGCTAAAGGTTCTCATAACACGCTCCAATACCGGCTGCGGCTCCGGTTTCCATTCTGAGGCTTCATTGTACCCCAAGAAAAAACGGGAGGCAACATCGCAAACGATCAATCTTCGATGATCACGACGGCCACTGCGGTCCGGGCCTGGTGGGTCAGGGAGAGATGGATCTTGCGACCGCCGATGGCGCGCAGCACCGTCCGGCATTCCCCCCTGACATCCAGGGAAGGCCGGCCCAAATCGTTGAGTCCGACCTCCATCTCCAGCCAGTTCATTTTTCCGCGAAGGCCTGTACCCAACGCTTTTAGAAAAGCTTCTTTGGCGGCGAAGCGAGCGGCGAAATGGGTATGGGGATACCGTTTCTCCCGACAATAGGCAATCTCCGCAGGGCAGAAAAGCCGTTCGCACAGTCCCTCCTGACGGTCGAGCGCCCGTTCGATGCGGGCCGTATCCACCAGATCAACACCCAGTCCCAGAACCATCAGTTCACTTGATCTCCTTTTCCATCCATTCAGACCGATCGGGTTCAGCCGGCTTGCTGACTTTTTTTGCCGGCTTTTTCTCCAGTTCCTTCAAGAGAATCTCCACAGCCTTCTGCAGGGTCGGGTCCTCTCCTCTGGCTACCAGATCGGGCCGGTCGACCACTTCGATGTCGGGAGAGACCCCCATTCCCTCAACAGCAAGGTTTCCTTCGGTGTCCACGAAACCAAAGGTGGGTACATTGAACGAACCTCCGTCGACAAAGACCGGATTACCGGATATCCCCACCAGACCGCCCCAGGTTCGGCTGCCGATCAGGGGTCCCAGTCCGTATTTCTTGAAATAATACGGCAGCGCGTCCCCACCAGAGGAGGAATAGTGGTTGATCAGCATGGCCTTGGGCCCTTCGTGCGATATCCCCGGATCCTTCTGAAGCTGCATGCCGGCCCGCATCCAGTAGTTCAGAGGCCGACGCCCGAGCAACTCGGTCATGACCACCGGGATGAATCCGCCGCCATTGTACCGGTCATCGATGATCAGGGCTTCCTTGTGATGGTAGGCGTACATTCCCTTGAAGAGTTCACGGTTGCCTTCGACCGCCGTGTTGGGCAAATGAAAATAGCCGATACGACCTCCAGAAAGGCGGTCCACCATGGTCCGGCGTTCATTCACCCAGTTGAGATAAAACAGTTCCAGTTCGCTTGACAAGGGAACGACTCGGCTTTTTCTCGGATTTGTTCCGTCCGCTCGGACGGATACCACGACCTCGGTATCCTTTCCTGCCCGATCGGCAAGCAGCCGATAGGGATTGTCGGCTGTGATCAGATCCTGACCGTTGATGCTCAGCAGGTAATCGCCCACCCTGACATCCACTCCGCGTTCGGTCAGCGGGGATCGGGTACGGCCCTGCCAGTTCTCTCCCTGATATATCTTCTTGATACGGTATCGGTTACCATCCGGAACGAACTCGGCACCCAGCAGACCGCCTTCAATCCGTTCAGTCCGCGAAAACTCCCCCCAGTTGACATAAGCGTGGCCGACATTGGTTTCGGCCAGCATCTCGCCAAATATGTAGTCCAGATCAGCCCGATGACTGATCCCCCTGACCAGTGGAAGGTATTTTTCATAAAGAGCGGCCCAGTTCAAGCCATGCATATTCTTGACGTAGAACCAGTCCCGAAAAATTCGCCAGCCGTCTCGGAAGATCTGCAGCCATTCCTTTTGAGGTTCGATCCGCTGCCGCATTCCGGAAAGGTTCAGCAACTTGTCCCCACTCTGCCCGGGTGCTACGGCGCAAACACCGTACCGATCACCCTTGGAGAAGAGAATGTGCCTGCCGTCACGGGATAGAGCCAAGGGTCTGACACCATCGATAATCTTCTCCTCTTTTCTATTTTCAAAAGAG